>NZ_JBQZXE010000029.1:0-34281 GCF_053555855.1 Shigella sp. SIG3 | reverse complement strand
AACATCATCAATATCAGTCATAGTATTTCCTCGGTTATTTCAAATCAGCTTTGTTTCCTTTATTTAACAGTCCGTTCCCGCGGACTGTTTTTTTATTCAGGCCAGCGGATCATCTTCTTCCTGCATGGCAAAAAGTTTTTGCATCCCCAGCCGGAAATCGCGTTCAAATTCTTCGTCATGCTCTTCTTCATATTCCGGTTGCTGAACTGCCACCACATTACCAACCGGGCGATAAACATTACTCAGCCAGGGTTCAGCCTGTTTGTGTTCCAGAATCTGAATACCTTCATCTTCAGCATCACGAATTTTTTCCTCAGCGCGTTTGCGCATTCCTTTAATACGCTGCTGTTGTTTGTGATATTCAGCACTGACAGCAAAGGCTGCGCGTTTATTGCCGTTCCATATCGCCTCACAGATAAAGCTGCCGTCCTTGCGACGTACCGTAATTCGCTCGGCGTCATGAATGTCATAACTGATAAGCACTTTGCGACCGTGTTCGTCACGCAACTCCGGCGCGTAGTAAATATTGTTCAGCCACTGAATTTCGCAGCGTCTTACCGGTCGTTCCACCATTGGGCGGAACATGTCGCGCAGCTCAAGATCACTCAGCCACTCAATTTCGGTGTCTTCTTCTGCCAGGCGTTTTTTTCTGAACTCTGTCGGGCTGTAATGCCGTCCGTTCGGTTTCATCGGCAGCTCAGAATGCGGGCGGTTGTTGTACCATTCCACGCCTTCACGAATAGCCTCAATAAGCTCCGCCCACGATGGCAGCTCGCGCATTGCCGCTTTCTGGCGGTCGTTCAGAGGCTTGTCCTGTTGCAGGGCGTTAAACGCTGAACGCAGATCACGGTTAAGTACACGCAACGATTCCCGGTCAGCACCCTTGCCAAAATAGGTGCGATACCTCCTGGCTATACGCATCGGCAGTGTCCGGTTCAGGCGTTCAATAATGCCGCGTCCCTGTGGATTACCGGCAATACCGGTAGGGTGTTTAATCCCCAGGCGTGGCAGAATACCCACGACCTCTTTGTCCAGCATGTCAGCCGTTTCACCGGAACCGTTATCCGAGTAATACAGGAACGGTTTTCCGTGGTTGCGAATGCCGTGCTGTATCGCACCGGCAACGGCGAACACGTTTTCGGCAAGGTCAAGACTCCAGCCAACAACAAACCGTGTTCCACCATCGATCACAAACGTGACTTCCGGTGAGAATGGACGCCCGTGGATCGGATGCGCACATTTCAGCTTCATACCGTGACCGTCACCAATCCAGACATAATTCACCGGCATAGCTGTCCAGTCGCGGCGGGTGAATCCTTCAAGCTGACGGTATTCACTGCCGGTAACGCGCCCTTTTTGTTTCACCACTTCCGGCAGTTTTTTCATGGCATACCGGACAACATCATAGGAAGGCATCACCTCCAGCATGTACGGTTCGTCCGCATGGCGACGCTGCCATTCTGCGACAAAATCCTCGTAGGCTTCTGACATGGGTCTGCCGTTCACCTGGCGATACTGCGCCAGAAATTCAGGCAGCCAGCTGATTTCTTCCGGTTTTATTTCGTCGCGTTTTCCCGGTGCCAGTAACAGCAGCCGTTCGGCGGCGTTCTGCGACTGGTTGTATTTCAGAACCCACTGGTAAAGTGGATCGCGGCTGATAGTACGATTAGCGCCACGTTTTGCATTGGCGTTAACTGCGGCCTGTTGCAGGCGCTCCGGCAGCTCACCTTTACGGGCTTTTTCAACAAGAAAGTTAATGGCTTTCAGTCGCCCGAGGTTACCGGCGCTTTCCAGCTTCAGCACTTCCACCACCAGCGCAGCTCTTGCTTCAGATACCCAGCGCTGGTTTTCGGTCAGCGCATTCAGGCGTTCTTCCATCAGTTGTGGAGAACCGCGATATGCTTCGATTGCCTGGACAGCGTCAGGATTGCGTGTTTTTCTGGTAACAGCTTTCACTTCAGAAACATTGTTCTCTGTAGCCACCAGCTGTTCCACATAGCGTTCACGCAGTGCCTTTCGTGTTATTTCAGGCAGACAATCAATGTGGTACTCAATGGCTTTTGTGCCTTCCCGACGGCGACTAACGTCACCAAGATCACGAGAAAAACGCTGTAACGCCTGTCGGATGCCTTTTGTGGTGGCTGGCATTCCTGGTACGCCGAGCAGGTCATTTACGGTAACGTACGACTGCATATCACGACGCCTTCCTGATAAATCCATCGTTACGATACCGGCTGGGCCAGATGATTTCTGGCGGTACACCTATAGCGTCAGAAATTACGCGTTCGTATTTTTTGTTTGGTGTGCGAACTACCGCTTTCAGTGAATCCTGAGCATAACCAGCATGGAGTGAAAGCTCCCGGAAGGAAGACCACCCGTTATCTTTGAGCGCCAGCTGAATCTTCAGCGAAGGCCAATCGCGGTCACTATCTTCTCTTTGTCTCATCTTTCCTTTAACCTACAAAATAACCCGCGCGGATATCCGTATGGATAAAGATTAAGATACCAAAGATTCCCTATAAAGGGTTCTTTGGTGCTTTTATGGTTTATTTTTTAATTTCATTATTTATCAATGAATTAGATAGAAAGGAACCAAGAATGAGAAAAGCACCCCAAGGTTCTTTTCCTGCCGATGGAAAAGAACCGATTATCGAAAGAATCTTTAGGTTAGTAGAACGATACCCTTCAAGAAATGCGGCTGCTCGGGCATGGGGGATCAATGAAGGCACTTTAAAAAATTATTACAACAGGCGGGATTACGCACCGATACCACGCCCGCATCAGTTAAAAAAGATAGCAGAAAGCGAAAATGTTACCTTGGAATGGCTCATGACGGGAGAGGGTGATGTTGAACTAAAAGATTCCAAAGAACCCAAAAAAGAGAATGCGGATAATGTTGATGCTCAAATTCTAATGTTCTTGTCATTTCTTAAACCACAAGAAAAACAACAAGTAGCTGATGTTCTTGGGAGAAAAGGAGCGGAGCAATTACTCATTCTTCTGGATGAGCACATCCAAGAGTTGCACGCTCTAGTTGGAGTTCGTAGAGCCATAGCGTTAAGCCTTGGTAATTTGCCAGACGAAAAGGTTAGAGAGATTTACGCGTTGTCCGAAGCTAAGGGCGATCACTTAAATCTACCTCAGAAAGCAGCCAGCGCATAACCCAGTGCAAGTGCCTAGCTGTGCTAAAATTACATTGGTTTTGGCGCTTGCACCCATCAGCGCTATAATAAACACCTGAATCGTTTTTGAACGGTCTTTAAAGGCTATTGTAAGAACCTGTGAGTTATCTTAAATGTTTTATTGATATCGAACCGTTTAACATTTTTGGACTCGCTTTATCTTGAAAACCTTGAGTTCCTAACTTGTTGATTCCAATCTATTCCCGTCTTTTTTAATCTCTTCCCGGTTATCTTGAATAAATTACCTAGTCATACGAGATAGAAACCGCCATCGCCATCATTCAGGCGAAACAGCGGCAGAATATCGAACAGGTTGATCTCTTCGCCATCGACGGTGTTCTGCGCCCAGGCTGGATTGGCGCGGCGCTCCGGGGCAATCGGGAAGTTATCCCAGCGGCGGATAAACTCATCAATCTGCTTTTTGACCGGGGTGTTTGGTGGCAGGCCAAGGGAAATCGCGTGGTTCTGCCAGGAACCGATGGTATTCATCGCCACGCGGGCATCGGTAAAGCCGCGAATATTATCAAACCACAGCGCGGGCGCGCCGTCGCCGATACGCCCGGTGGCGTTAGCTGCTGCTGCCAGATCCGGCTCAGCGTTCACTTCTTCGCTGATTTTCAGTAACTGGCCGTGGTCATCAAGCGCCTGTAAAAAGCTGCGTAAATCATCAAATGCCATTATTCATTCTCCTGAGAAAAATTCCGGGCCTGCGGCAATCCTTGCCAGCGCCTGGCGTGGGGATGTTCGAGGCCAAATTGATCCAGCACGCGGGCTACCACATGGTGGACAATGTCATCTACCGTTTCGGGATGGTTATAAAAGGCAGGCATCGGCGGCACCATCGCCACGCCCATGCGTGAAAGTGCGAGCATATTTTCGAGATGGATGGTGCTAAGCGGCATTTCACGCGGCACCAGCACCAGTTTGCGGCCTTCTTTGAGCACGACGTCCGCCGCGCGCCCTACCAGGCCATCGGCGTAACCAGCGCGGATACCGGCGAGCGTTTTCATACTGCACGGAATAACGATCATGCCGTCAGTACGAAAAGAACCGGATGAGATGATCGCCGCCTGATCCGCCGGGTTATGGCTGAAGTCTGCGAGGGCAGCAACATCGCGAGCGCTGTAAGGCGTTTCTAGTTCAATGATGGTTTTCGCCCACTTCGACATCACCAGATGAGTCTCGACATTCGGCATCTCACGCAGCGCTTGCAGTAATGCCACACCAAGAGGCGCACCGGTAGCCCCTGTCATCCCGACGATCAGTTTCATTGCTTATTCTCTTAATTGTTCGTATACGAACATTATTATTAACATACTCCTTCATTTCCACAGCGGCAAGGATTGAAAAGTAACAACATCTTCTTCGTCACTAAAAAACCGCTATGATAGCGACAGAGAATTAGCCCGGAGTTTACATGGCGTTACGAAATAAAGCGTTTCATCAGTTACGACAGCTTTTTCAGCAGCACACGGCTCGCTGGCAGCACGAGTTACCTGACCTGACCAAACCACAGTACGCGGTGATGCGCGCCATTGCTGATAAACCTGGTATTGAACAGGTGGCACTGATAGAAGCAGCAGTCAGCACCAAAGCAACGCTAGCAGAAATGTTGGCAAGAATGGAAAATCGTGGCTTAGTCAGACGTGAACATGACGTCGCTGACAAGCGGCGACGCTTTGTCTGGCTGACTGCCGAAGGAGAAAAGCTACTTGCTGCGGCGATACCTATTGGTGACAGCGTGGATGAGGAATTTTTGGGGCGTTTGAGTGGAGAAGAGCAGGAGCTGTTTATGCAGTTGGTGCGCAAGATGATGAGCACATAGAATGCTGATTGCCGGGTAGGACGCTGACGTGTCTTATCCAGGCGACAAAAACACAAGCTTCCCAAACAAAAGAAAAAGGCCAGCCTCGCTTGAGACTGGCCTTTCTGACAGATGCTTACTTACTCGCGGAACAGCGCTTCGATATTCAGCCCCTGCGTTTGCAGGATTTCGCGCAAACGGCGCAGGCCTTCAACCTGAATCTGGCGAACACGTTCACGGGTGAGGCCAATTTCACGACCTACATCTTCCAGTGTTGCCGCTTCGTACCCCAGCAAACCGAATCGACGTGCCAGTACTTCACGCTGTTTGGCGTTCAGCTCGAACAGCCATTTGACGATGCTCTGCTTCATATCGTCATCTTGCGTGGTATCTTCCGGACCGTTCTCTTTTTCATCGGCCAGGATGTCCAGCAACGCTTTTTCGGAATCACCACCCAGCGGGGTGTCTACCGAGGTAATGCGCTCGTTAAGACGAAGCATACGGCTGACGTCATCAACTGGCTTATCCAGTTGCTCTGCGATCTCTTCCGCACTTGGTTCATGGTCCAGCTTATGGGACAACTCACGTGCGGTTCGCAGGTAAACGTTCAGCTCCTTTACGATGTGAATCGGCAAACGAATAGTACGGGTTTGGTTCATAATCGCCCGTTCAATCGTCTGGCGAATCCACCAGGTTGCGTATGTTGAGAAGCGGAAACCACGTTCCGGGTCAAACTTCTCTACCGCGCGGATCAGCCCCAAGTTGCCCTCTTCGATAAGGTCCAGCAACGCCAGACCACGATTGCCATAACGGCGGGCAATTTTTACCACCAGACGCAAGTTACTCTCGATCATCCGGCGGCGAGAGGCGACATCTCCACGCAGTGCGCGACGCGCAAAATAAACTTCTTCTTCGGCCGTTAACAGTGGTGAATAACCAATCTCACCAAGGTAAAGCTGAGTCGCGTCCAACACACGCTGTGTGGCTCCCTGCGATAACAGTTCCTCTTCGGCCAAATCGTTATCACTGGGTTCCTCTTCTACTAAGGCCTTTTCGTCAAAAACCTCAACTCCGTTCTCATCAAATTCCGCATCTTCATTTAAATCATGAACTTTCAGCGTATTCTGACTCATAAGGTGGCTCCTACCCGTGATCCCTTGACGGAACATTCAAGCAAAAGCCTGGTTCCGCCGATTTATCGCTGCGGCAAATAACGCAGCGGGTTTACGGATTTCCCCTTGTAACGAATTTCAAAATGCAAGCGTGTTGAACTGGTTCCGGTGCTACCCATGGTTGCTATTTTTTGCCCCGCCTTCACTTCTTGTTGTTCCCGGACCAGCATTGTGTCGTTATGGGCGTAGGCACTCAGGTAATCATCATTATGTTTGATGATAATCAGATTACCGTAGCCGCGCAGCGCGTTACCAGCATAAACAACGCGGCCATCTGCGGTCGCGATAATTGCCTGTCCTTTGCTGCCTGCGATATCAATCCCCTTGTTGCCCCCCTCAGAAGCGCCAAAGGTTTCGATCACTTTGCCCTCAGTCGGCCAGCGCCAGGTGGAGATAGGCGTACTGGTTGATGTACTGCTGACAGTCGGCTCGGTTGTGCTTGCTGTTGGTACCGTTACAGGCGCTGTGACCGTGGTCGCAGTTGGCTTGTTGTTCGGCAACATTTTGTTAGCACTCTGTTCACCCGAAGACTCAGAATACGTAATTGTCGGTTGCGACGCAACAGCAACGGTGGAATTTTGTGCAGGCTTGATCACAACTCCTTGCTCTGCTGCGTCGGCCTGGGTAATAGCATTTCCGCCAGTGATTGGCGTACCGGAAGCATTACCCACCTGCAAGGTCTGACCAACGTTCAGCGCGTATGGTGCCTGAATATTGTTGCGCTGAGCAAGGTCACGGAAATCGTTGCCAGTAATCCAGGCGATATAGAAAAGTGTGTCGCCTTTTTTCACGGTATAGGTACTGCCGCTATAACTGCCTTTCGGAATGTTCCCATACTGACGGTTATAGACGATGCGTCCGTTTTCCATCTGTACCGGCTGCTGAGCTACTGGCTGCACTGGCTGGATTTGCGGTTGTTGAGTAGCCTGAATTTGTGGCTGCTGTACCGGCTGAATTTGCGGTTGCTGCGCTGTAGACGTCGTCCCTATTTTCGGCGGCGGCGTAATCAACATACCAGAATTAGTATTTGCAGGCGCATTGCCATTAACGGAGCTGACCGGTGCCGGTGGATTTGAAGTGTCAGAACAGCCTGCCAGCCATAGCGAAACCAGTGACAAAGCCGCAATGCGGCGAACGGTGAATTTTGGGCTTCCCGCGCTCATTTATCCCCCAGGAAAAATTGGTTAATAACCAGTGACATAATTACCGTGCAAGGCACCCTACTGAACACTGGAAAAGATGTTCACGATACGCTGACCTACGGCAAAATAACCAGGAAAAATCCAGGTATTTCCTCACGTTTTAAGCCAGCTCACCCTTCACTAAAGGGACAAAGCGCACGGCCTCCACGGTATCGATAATAAATTCGCCTCCCCGACGACGCACCCGTTTCAAATACTGGTGCTCCTCCCCTACGGGTAAGACGAGAATCCCGCCTTCGTCCAGCTGCGTCATTAGCGCAGTTGGAATTTCCGGCGGTGCCGCCGTAACAATGATAGCGTCAAACGGCGCACGTGCCTGCCAACCTTGCCATCCATCACCATGACGGGTTGAAACATTATGTAAATCAAGATTTTTCAGGCGGCGACGTGCCTGCCACTGCAAGCCTTTAATCCGTTCAACCGAGCAAACATGCTGGACAAGATGCGCCAGGATTGCCGTTTGATATCCCGAACCAGTGCCAATTTCCAGCACCCGCGACTGCGGCGTCAGCTCGAGTAATTCGGTCATTCGCGCCACCATATACGGCTGCGAAATTGTCTGCCCCTGACCTATCGGCAAGGCGATATTGTCCCAGGCTTTTTGTTCAAACGCTTCATCAACGAATTTTTCACGCGGCACGGCGGCAAGTGCATTCAGCACCTGCTCATCCTGAATACCTTGCGCACGTAATTGATCCAGAAGTGCTTGTACGCGTCTGCTTACCATTGCGTGCCAACTCCCACGCTGTTTAACCAGTCTGAAACCACATCTTGCGCGCTATGCGCAGTTAAATCCACATGCAGCGGCGTGATGGAGACATAGCCCTCATCTACCGCAGCAAAATCGGTCCCCGGACCGGCATCACATTTACCGCCCGGCGGGCCAATCCAGTACAGCGTATTGCCGCGCGGATCTTGCTGCGGGATCACCTGATCTGCCGGATGTCGTGTACCGCAGCGCGTCACGCGAATACCTTTGATTTGATCCAAGGGTAAATCCGGAACGTTAATATTAAGAATACGTCCGGTGCGCAGCGGCTCTTTACACAGTGCGCGCAAAATTGAACAGGTTACCGCCGCGGCAGTGTCGTAATGTTTATGCCCGTCAAGCGAGACGGCCAGCGCCGGAAAACCTAAATGACGGCCTTCCATCGCGGCGGCTACCGTACCGGAATAAATAACATCATCCCCCAGATTCGGCCCGGCGTTAATTCCGGACACAACAATGTCCGGGCGCGGACGCATCAGAGCATTCACGCCAAGATAGACACAATCGGTCGGGGTTCCCATTTGCACAGCAATATCACCATTTTCAAAGGTAAACGTGCGCAGGGAGGATTCCAGTGTCAGAGAATTTGAAGCGCTGCTGCGGTTACGATCGGGGGCGACCACCTGAACGTCAGCAAACTCACGCAAGGCTTTCGCCAGCGTTTGTATACCGGGTGCATGTACCCCGTCATCATTACTCAGCAATATGCGCATAATCACCTGTTGTGTTGATAAGTTCCCTGACAACGCTGGTTGCAAAACTACCCGCCGGAAGCCAGAAACGGATCTCTACGGTGACGTCATCCCACCAGTTCCAGCTTAATTGTTGCGGATACAGCAGCATCGCTCTGCGCGCGGCTTCAACTTTTTCGCGCACCAGTAAAGCTTGTAATTCAGTTTCTGCGGCGACAGCTGCTTGTTCGAATGCCAGCGCTTCACGCTGAGTTCCCCATTCGCCACTGCCCGGCAATGCGGCGGTTATCATCAGCTCTTTATCGTTGACGCGACGCTGTAATTCCGCCAGTTCTTCGGTGGTTGCTACAAACCAGCTACCACGTCCGGCTAATTGTAGCGCATCGCCGTCAACAACTTGATTAACGTCTGCTTTTTTGAGGCGCTCAGCAACAATCTGATTAAACAACGCACTGCGGGCTGCCGACAACCAAAAACTCCGTTTATTGCGATCGCGCACCGGAGTATTGGTTTGCGCCCAGCGCAGCGCGCCCTGCAAGTTGCTACCGCCAATCCCAAAACGTTGGGCACCGAAGTAGTTCGGTACACCTTTTGCGCAAATATCGATCAGACGTTGTTCAACGTCATCGCGATTGCTCACTTCGCGCAGAACCAGGGTAAAGGCGTTACCTTTCAGCGCCCCTAAACGCAGCTTGCGCTTGTGCCGCGCATACTCCAGCACCTGGCAGCCTTCCAGTTGAAAGGCGCTCAGATCGGGCATTTCCTTGCCCGGCACGCGAGCACATAACCACTGTTCCGTTACAGCATGTTTGTCTTTTTGCCCAGCGAAGCTGACTTCACGGGAATGAATTTTCAGGAATTTCGCCAGTGCATCCGCCACAAAACGGGTATTGCAGCCGTTTTTGAGGATTCTAACCAGAATATGCTCACCTTCACCATCAGGCTCAAAGCCCAAATCTTCCACCACCACAAAGTCTTCCGGATTGGCTTTCAGCAGCCCGGTGCCTTGCGGTTTACCGTGGAGGTAAGTGAGATTATCAAACTCAATCATTTTGTTGCCTTAATGAGTAGCGCCACCGCTTCACAGGCAATCCCTTCCCCACGTCCGGTAAATCCAAGTTTTTCCGTAGTAGTGGCTTTCACGTTAACATCATCCATATGGCAGCCGAGATCTTCGGCAATAAACACGCGCATTTGTGGAATGTGCGGCAACATCTTCGGTGCCTGAGCGATGATAGTGACATCGACGTTGCCAAGGGTATAACCCTTCGCCTGAATACGACGCCAGGCTTCGCGTAGCAGCTCGCGGCTGTCGGCACCTTTAAATGCCGGATCGGTATCCGGGAACAGTTTGCCGATATCCCCCAGCGCCGCCGCGCCAAGCAATGCATCGGTCAACGCATGAAGCGCCACGTCGCCATCAGAATGCGCCAGCAATCCTTTTTCGTAAGGAATGCGTACGCCACCAATGATAATTGGGCCTTCACCGCCAAAGGCGTGTACGTCAAAACCGTGTCCAATTCGCATTATGTATTCTCCTGATGGATGGTTCGGGTGAGGTAAAACTCGGCCAGTGCCAAATCTTCCGGGCGCGTGACTTTAATGTTATCCGCGCGGCCTTCGACCAACTGCGGATGAAATCCGCAATATTCCAGCGCCGAGGCTTCGTCGGTAATGGTAGCACCTTCATTTAGAGCGCGCGTCAGACAGTCATGTAACAGCTCACGAGGGAAAAATTGCGGCGTCAGCGCGTGCCATAAGCCGTTGCGATCAACGGTATGAGCAATGGCATTTTTGCCCGGTTCGGCACGTTTCATAGTATCGCGCACTGGTGCGGCGAGGATCCCTCCCGTGCGGCTGGTTTCGCTCAACGCCAACAATCGCGCGAGGTCATCCTGATGCAAACAAGGACGAGCGGCGTCATGCACCAATACCCACTGCACATCGCCAGCGGCTTTCAGACCTGCCAGCACGGAATCGGCACGCTCATCACCGCCATCTACAACGGTGATTTGCGGATGATTCGCCAGAGGAAGTTGTGCAAAACGGCTATCGCCAGGACTTATGGCAATGACGACACGTGTCACCCGGGGATGCGCCAGCAGCGCATGCACCGAGTGTTCAAGAATGGTTTGATTACCGATTGAGAGATATTGCTTAGGACATTCCGTTTGCATTCGACGGCCAAATCCGGCCGCCGGAACCACGGCGCAAACATCCAAATGAGTGGTTGCCATGTTAATTCCCGGGCTGATTTATCGATTGTTTTGCCCCGCAGACTGTGCGCGCTTCGACGCGTCAGGCACCAGACGATAAAAAGTTTCGCCCGGCCTGGTCATGCTGAGTTCATTACGCGCACGCTCTTCGAGCGCCTCCTGGCCGCCATTGAGATCGTCAATTTCGGCAAAAAGTTGATCGTTTCGCGCTTTAAGTTTCGCGTTTGTAGCTTGCAGTGCCGCCACATCATCATTGACGCGGGTATAGTCATGTATACCGTTCTTACCGAACCACAGCGAATACTGTAGCCAGACCAGAATAGCCAGCAACAGCAGCGTTAGTTTACCCATCCTGCCCCCTGAAAAACTGCATCATCATCCCATGCATCCGAAGACGACTCTACATCCTCTGTTGGGGATACCGCGACAACGCGGGCAAATGTACCACATTTGTCCATTGTTACGTATACCCAGGGCGTGCAGAACATAATCTCATTATTAGTTACGGTTTGAATTATGAACAGAGGAGACAAGAAAGTACAAATTAGCCCAGTAGCCACATAAACAGTGCGCCAAACATAATGCCTACTGTCACCAGGGTGAAAACAATACTGTAGCGTAGCTTTCCGTCCATCAATGAATGCAGCGCAATCCCCACCACTACCGCGACAGGCATCAGTGCCAGAAAGAAAGGCCAGGTGTAGATAAAGAAGAACAGCGTGTTAGAGCCATAAATCAACATCGGCATCGCCAGCGCAAATAACCAGGAGATAAAACCGACCACGGCACCAGGCAGTGACCATGTAGTTTCTTCATCCTCAGTAAGGCTGTCGTTATTTGTTAGTGTAATGTTATGGCTATTACGCATATTTGATCCTGTTACTTTGACGAACCGGGCATTGAAACCCGGTGGTGTCTCAGGATCTGATAATATCGTTCTGTCTCAACAGATCTAATAATTGCTGTACCAAATTTGTTACTAATTGTTCACCATTGAGATGAATTTCTGCCGATTCAGGCTCTTCGTAAACGGAATCTATTCCCGTAAAGTTGCGCAGTTCACCGGCACGCGCTTTCTTATATAAGCCTTTTGGATCGCGGGCTTCGCAAATCGCCAGCGGCGTATCGACAAACACTTCAATAAAGCGCCCTTCTCCTACGCGTTCGCGAACCATCTGGCGTTCGGCGCGGTGTGGCGAGATAAATGCGGTCAGCACCACCAGTCCGGCTGCAACCATCAAATTCGCCACTTCACCGACGCGACGGATATTCTCTTTACGATCGGCATCGCTAAAACCGAGATCGCTGCATAATCCGTGGCGAACATTGTCGCCATCCAGCAGATACGTACTGACGCCGAGTTTATGTAACGCCTCCTCCAGCGCCCCGGCGACCGTTGATTTACCGGACCCGGAGAGGCCGGTAAACCACAGCACTACACCACGATGACCGTGGTGTAGTTCGCGTTGTTGCACAGTGACCGGATGACTATGCCAGACGACGTTTTCGTCATGCAGCGCCATTATTTATCCCCCAGCAAATCGCGCGCGCCCCAGTGCGGAAAGTGGCGACGAACCAGGGCATTCAATTCCAGTTCGAATGCACTGAATTCAGATGACGCAGCTGTTGCCTGGCTAACTGGCTCGTGCACCATACCGGCACCCACGGTCACATTGCTCAGGCGATCGATAAAAATCAGCCCACCGGTAACCGGATTTTGCTGATAGCGATCTAACACCAGTGGCTCGTCAAAAGTGAGATCCACCAGGCCGATGCCGTTCAGCGGCAGGTTTTCAACTTCGCGTTGGGTAAGGTTATTAATATCAACCTGATAACGAATGCCATCAACACGAGCACGCGTCTTCTTACCGGCAATTTTGATGTCATAACTCTGGCCCGGGGAAAGCGGCTGTTCCGCCATCCATACCACATCCACCGACGCACTCTGCACCGCCGGTAACGCTTCGTCTGCCGCCAGCAGCAGATCACCACGGCTGATATCGATCTCATCCGTCAGCACCAGGGTGATCGCTTCTCCGGCAAAGACTTCTTCGCGATCACCATCAAAAGTCACGATCCGCGCGACGTTTGATTCCACACCAGAGGGCAGCACTTTTACACGTTGCCCGACTTCCACGCGACCGGATGCCAGCATTCCGGCGTAGCCACGAAAATCGAGATTTGGGCGGTTAACGTACTGCACCGGGAAGCGCATTGGCTGGGCATCCACCACTCGCTGGATCTCCACGGTTTCCAGCACTTCGAGCAGTGTCAGACCGCTGTACCACGGCATACTTTCACTTTGCGAAGCCACGTTGTCACCTTCCAGTGCGGAGAGCGGCACAAAGCGGATATCCAGATTACCCGGCAGCTGCCCGGCAAAGGTCAGATAATCTTCACGAATACGGGTGAACGTCTCTTCACTGTAATCCACCAGATCCATTTTGTTGATCGCCACGACCAGATGTTTGATCCCCAACAGTGTGGAGATAAAACTGTGACGACGGGTTTGATCGAGCACGCCTTTACGGGCATCAATCAGTAAGATCGCCAGTTCACATGTCGATGCGCCAGTCGCCATATTGCGAGTGTACTGCTCGTGCCCTGGGGTGTCGGCGATAATAAATTTACGCTTCTCGGTAGAGAAATAGCGGTAGGCCACATCAATAGTGATGCCCTGTTCGCGCTCAGCTTGCAGGCCGTCCACCAGCAGAGCCAGATCCAGCTTTTCGCCCTGGGTGCCGTGACGCTTACTGTCGTTATGCAGCGATGAGAGCTGATCTTCGTAGATTTGGCGGGTATCGTGCAGCAGACGACCAATCAGGGTACTTTTGCCGTCATCGACGCTACCACAGGTCAGAAAACGCAGCAGGCTTTTATGTTGTTGCGCAATCATCCAGGCTTCGACGCCGCCTTCATTGGCGATTTGTTGTGCAAGTACGGTGTTCATCTTAAAAATACCCCTGACGTTTTTTCAGCTCCATGGATCCCGCCTGGTCGCGGTCAATCACGCGACCCTGACGTTCACTGGTGGTGGAAACCAGCATCTCTTCGATGATTTCCGGCAGTGTTTGTGCATTTGACTCCACCGCACCGGTCAGCGGCCAGCAGCCCAGCGTACGGAAACGCACCATCCGTTTTTTGATCACTTCGCCCGGTTGCAGGTCGATACGGTTGTCATCAATCATCATCAACATACCGTCGCGTTCCAGAACCGGACGTTCCGCAGCGAGATACAGCGGCACAATGTCGATATTTTCCAGCCAGATGTATTGCCAGATATCCTGCTCGGTCCAGTTAGAGAGCGGGAAGACGCGGATGCTTTCGCCTTTGTTAATTTGCCCGTTGTAGTTGTGCCACAGCTCCGGGCGCTGATTTTTCGGATCCCAGCGATGGAAGCGGTCACGGAAAGAGTAGATTCGCTCTTTAGCGCGGGATTTCTCTTCGTCACGGCGCGCACCACCGAAGGCGGCATCAAAACCGTATTTGTTCAGCGCCTGTTTCAGGCCTTCAGTTTTCATAATATCGGTATGTTTCGCGCTGCCGTGCACGAATGGATTAATCCCCATCGCCACGCCTTCCGGGTTTTTATGCACCAGCAGCTCGCAGCCGTAGGCTTTCGCCGTACGATCGCGGAACTCATACATCTCGCGGAATTTCCAGCCGGTATCGACATGCAGCAACGGGAAAGGCAGCGTACCTGGATAAAACGCCTTGCGCGCCAGATGCAGCATGACGCTGGAATCTTTACCGATAGAGTAGAGCATCACCGGATTTGAGAATTCTGCCGCCACCTCGCGAATAATGTGGATGCTTTCCGCCTCCAGTTGCCGCAGGTGAGTAAGTCGTTTTTGATCCATAACCGTTCCTTTGCAATACCGCTATTTTCTTGCCATCAGATGTTTCGACTATAGGGAGCGTAAGAGAACGAATGAAATTACCAATTAGAATGAGTAGTTCCTTAACGGAATAACGATTTGGCAAAGCTAATATCAAAAAGTGCTTAAGGCACCGGATTTCGGGCGTTTAGGAAGATTTGAAATTGTTTTAGCGCAGCGGCAGTTTCATACTATGGCGGTAAAAAAATTTGCATGGTATTTAAGGACTCACTATGTTTTCCGCATTGCGCCACCGTACCGCTGCCCTGGCGCTCGGCGTATGCTTTATTCTCCCCGTACACGCCTCGTCACCTAAACCTGGCGATTTTGCTAATACCCAGGCACGACATATTGCTACTTTCTTTCCGGGACGCATGACCGGAACTCCAGCAGAAATGTTATCTGCCGATTATATTCGCCAACAGTTTCAGCAAATGGGTTATCGCAGTGATATTCGGACATTTAATAGTCGGTATATTTATACCGCCCGCGATAATCGCAAGAACTGGCATAACGTGACAGGAAGTACGGTGATTGCCGCTCATGAAGGCAAAGCGCCGCAGCAGATCATCATTATGGCGCATCTGGATACTTACGCCCCGCTGAGCGATGCTGACGCAGATGCCAATCTCGGCGGACTGACGTTACAAGGAATAGATGATAACGCCGCAGGTTTAGGTGTCATGCTGGAACTGGCAGAACGCCTGAAAAATACGCCTACCGAGTATGGTATTCGATTTGTGGCGACCAGCGGCGAAGAGGAAGGAAAATTAGGCGCTGAGAATTTACTCAAGCGGATGAGTGACACCGAAAAGAAAAATACGCTGCTGGTGATTAATCTCGATAACTTAATTGTTGGCGATAAATTGTATTTCAACAGCGGTGTAAAAACCCCTGAAGCAGTAAGGAAATTAACGCGCGACAGGGCGCTGGCAATTGCACGCAGTCACGGAATAGCCGCAACGACCAATCCGGGTTTGAATAAAAATTATCCGAAAGGCACTGGGTGTTGTAATGACGCAGAAATATTCGACAAAGCGGGCATTGCTGTACTTTCGGTGGAAGCGACTAACTGGAATCTTGGAAATAAGGATGGTTATCAGCAACGCGCAAAAACACCTGCCTTCCCGGCGGGAAATAGCTGGCATGACGTAAGACTGGATAATCAACAACATATTGATAAGGCACTTCCAGGAAGAATAGAACGTCGCTGCCGTGACGTTATGCGGATAATGCTACCGTTGGTGAAGGAGCTGGCGAAGGCGTCTTGATGGGTTTGAAAATGGGAGCTGGGAGTTCTACCGCAGGGGCGGGGAATTCTAAGTGATACCCATCATCGCATCCAGTGCGTCCGGTTTACTTCCGGGAAAACCGCACCGTATTGCGCCGGTTTATCTCCGCTGGAGCGGGGAACACCTCTGGCGAATAGAAAGCAAGCCAGGTTTTGACCAGTCGATCGTACATGGCATTGGCCGTTGCCATTGTTGGCAGGCCAAAAAACAGCCCCTGAGCGTTACCCGCAGCCATCAACCTGTGCGCCAGGATAAGCGCCGCTTCTGTTTTACCTGCGCCGGTCACATCTTCCAGAATAAACAACTGTGGTCCTGGCTGATTGATATCCAGATCCAGCACCTTTTGCTGTAACGGTGTCGTATTCTCAATAAAAGGAAACAGCGTATTAATTCCGGTGAAAGGCGCGGTTTCTGCTTGTGGCGGAAAGACGGTTAATGCGTTTTGAGCCTGAACTAAAGCCTTTTGCCAGTAATCTTCAATATCTATTGCCTGTGCGACGCGTGGAAAAAATCGCGTTGACGACCCTGTCCAGTCTGCAAGTACGACGGTTGCAGAGATATACCAGGAAAGTTGTTTTATAAGTTCAACGCCCTCGTCATCATCCCAGAATGTGGGGATCTCTATTCGCGGAAACAGTGGCTTGATTTCAAGGAGAAAATCTCGTGCTGCAGCTTTGTCTTCAGGCAGAAAATTATCCAATTCATCCATACGATCAGGGGGCCGACCATGATGCCCTGTCGTCACGGGCATCCACATTTCTATCACTCGCCTAAGTTTGCGCGGAGAGAGCGAAGATGAAGGAAGTAACTCCTGACATTCACTTAAATAATGATTCCACAACCAGTAGCCCAGCGTTGAATGAGAGATTTTTTCGTAATTTTTTCTGGCACCTTCCTGAATCTTGAATTCAGGGGGCAGGTAAAGTTGTTGAAAAGAGCGGGCAAATTTTCCAATATCGTGCCAGCACAGCAACCAGGCGAAAAATTGAGCTGCCTGTTCCTTGTCAGAAATCCCTAATTGACGAAAATAATCAGCCAGCCCGAAGCAATTTCTTTTAACCATTAAATAGCCCATTGCGGCCACATCCAGCAAATGCCAGCAAAGAAGGTGATAGTCGTCGCTACCCTCTTTCTCGCCACGTCGGTTTTTTCCCCAGAAATCAAAGAAAGTCACAATATTTTTATCCTTCAGTAAACTTAAAGGATATTTACGCATATTTTAAAAACTATCTGTGATATATATCAGCCAATAAAACATTTACATTATGAATAAATTAATGATTTTCATTTGAAATTCATAATAATAAATAGAGACTATATATTCACATAAAAAATATAAATTTTAAAAAAGGGTGCAGGAGACCAAACCATCACAATTCAGTACGCGGGGTTTTACCCCCGCGTGGTGGCTACTTCTTCGATTCGTAAGCGAGAACTGCCTTAAACTCCATACCACGTTCTCTGATACTCAACTCACATAACGAGTCACCTACCATCAACGTGAATCCCAGTACTGTACAACACAGTACGATGATTGCCACAAGGGCATATTTTGTCAGCATGTCTTGCCTCCCTGCAAAGAAGAGACTAACATCCGAATTGCTACGTTCGAACGCGAGCCTCAGGTTGATAGAAATATCGCCTGGGGCTTTTGTCCATCTGGAACCTCGCGAATGCTTAACGCCAGACAGCCTCAAGCACCCAACGCCATTCTATACCTGTTAATTTTCCCTGCGATGTTCACCTTTAAATGCCGGAATGCTGCTCGCAAAATAAAAACGCCCCCATCATTTCTGACAGAGGCGTTTAATTTATCCGGCAATATTTACCCTTCGTGTAATCCACATTCCCTTTTTAAGCCAAAGAAACGCGTTTCTTCTTCCACCATGCCGGGTTCCCATTTACGGGTTGTATGGGTATCGCCCACCGATAAATATCCTTCGTCCCATAATGGGTGATATTTCAGGCCATGTTTTTGCAGGTACTGATAAATAGTTCGGTTATCCCAGTCGATAATCGGCAGCACTTTAAATACGCCACGCTGAATTGCCAGCACCGGTAAATTGGCACGGCTGCCGGATTGTTCACGCCGCAGGCCAGCAAACCACGTTTGCGCATTCAGTTCTTTCAGCGCCCGGTTCATCGGTTCGACTTTGTTGATGTCATTGTACTTTTCAATGCCTTCAACGCCCTGTTCCCACAGTTTGCCGTAGCGTGCTTCCTGCCAGGCGGCGCTTTCGGTAGCGCGGTACACTTTCAGGTTGAGCTTGAGTTTGTCCGTTAACTCGTCAATAAAGCGGTAGGTTTCCGGGAACAGATAGCCGGTGTCGGTGAGGATCACCGGAATATCCGGGTG
This sequence comes from Shigella sp. SIG3, assembly GCF_053555855.1. Taxonomy (NCBI): domain Bacteria; kingdom Pseudomonadati; phylum Pseudomonadota; class Gammaproteobacteria; order Enterobacterales; family Enterobacteriaceae; genus Shigella; species Shigella sp. SIG3. Next base: position 15,718 of record NZ_JBQZXE010000029.1, on the reverse strand, counting down.
AATCTGATTCACCAGATGCAGGCTCACCGCCGCCTGAATGCCAAAGCTGGAAGAAAGTACATATTCACCGGGCAGATTATCCAGCGCCCAGGCAACGCGGCCTTCAGCGTCCAGTTTTTCCAGTTCGGCGTTAGTTTCTGCCAGCGCCAGAATGCGATCTACCTTCGGCAGTTCGTTCAGGGCGTTTAGATCGAGTTTGGACATAGATTCCTCACTGTTTGCCTTGCCTGATGCGACGCTCACGCGTCTTATCAGGCCTACAAGACCGGGCTGATGGTTAATCCCACAAATCGCGCGCCGGATCGAGCACCGGGCGAATGATGCCCGCACGCACCGTAAAGTCGCCGAAGCCTTCACCCGCTTCGCGCTCTTTCGCCCAGCGCCCTATCAGTTCATCAAGCGACGCCAGGATTTCCGGCTCGGTGATGTTTTCTTTATACATCCGTGGGATACGTGTCCCAATGCGGTTGCCGCCAAGATGCAGGTTGTAGCGACCCGGTGCTTTACCCACCAGGCCCACTTCCGCCAGCATCGCGCGACCACAACCGTTCGGGCAGCCTGTTACACGCATCACGATATGCTCATCGCTGACACCATGTTTCGCCATTAAATTATCGATGTTGTCGATAAAAGACGGCAGGAAACGCTCCGCTTCCGCCATCGCCAGCGGGCAAGTCGGGAATGACACGCAGGCCATCGAGTTTTCACGCTGCGGCGTGACGGCATTCATTAACCCGCTCTCTTTGGCAATTTTCTCGATCTTCGCTTTCTCGCTTTCCGGCACACCGGCGATGATCAGATTCTGGTTCGCCGTAATGCGGAAATCACCTTTGTGGATCTTCGCGATCTCCAGCAGGCCAGTTTTCAGCGGACGCCCCGGATAATCAAGGATGCGACCATTTTCGATAAACAGCGTCAGGTGCCAGTTATCATCAATGCCCTTAACCCAGCCAATACGATCGCCGCGTCCTGTAAATTCATACGGGCGGATCGGTTCAAATTTGATCCCCGCGCGACGCTCCACTTCCGCTTTAAACGTCTCAACCCCCACGCGCTCCAGTGTGTATTTTGTTTTGGCATTTTTACGATCGGTTCGGTTACCCCAGTCACGCTGAGTTGTCACGACGGCTTCCGCCACCGCTAGCGTATGCTCTAGCGGCAGATAGCCAAACTCACTCGCCGTGCGGGCGTAGGTTTTCTTGTTACCGTGTTCGATAGAAAGCCCACCGCCCACCAGCAGGTTGAAGCCCACCAGCTTGCCGTTTTCCGCGATCGCCACGAAGTTCATGTCGTTGGCGTGCAGATCAATATCGTTCTGCGGCGGGATCACTACCGTGGTTTTGAACTTACGCGGCAGGTAGGTCTGACCAAGGATCGGTTCTTCATCGGTGGTGGCGACTTTTTCCTGATCGAGCCAGATCTCCGCATACGCGCGGGTACGCGGCAGCAGATGTTCAGAAATCTTCTTCGCCCACTCGTACGCTTCTGCGTGCAGCTGCGACTCGTAAGGGTTCGAGGTGCAGAGTACGTTACGGTTCATGTCGTTAGCAGTCGCCAGCGCATCAAGACCGACCGAGTGCAGCATCTGGTGCACCGGTTTGACGTTCTTTTTCAGAATGCCGTGGAACTGAAACGTCTGGCGGTTGGTCAGGCGAATGCTGCCATAGATGGTGTTTTCACCGGCAAATTTATCGATCGCCTGCCACTGTTTGGTGGTGATAACTCCACCCGGCAGACGGCAGCGCAACAGCATCGCGTGGCGCGGCTCCAGCTTCTGTTCAGCACGTTCGGCGCGGATGTCGCGGTCATCCTGCTGATACATGCCGTGGAAGCGGATCAGCAGGAAGTTATCGCCCTTAAAGCCGCCGGTCAGACCGTCGTTTAAATCTTCCGCAATGGTGCCGCGCAGGTAGTTGCTTTCAAGCTTCATGCGCTCGGCGTCTGTCAGTTTTCCTTCGACCACTAAAGGCCCTGGATGTTTTTCGCTCATTAGTAGACATCTCGCTGATAACGGCGCTCTACGCGCAGCTCACTTAAAAATTCATCCGCCGCTTCGGTGTCCATGCCACCAAATTCGGCAATCACTTCCAGAAGTGCCTGCTCAACGTCTTTCGCCATGCGATTAGCGTCGCCGCAGACATAAATGTGGGCACCGTCATTGATCCAGCGCCACAGCTCCGCGCCCTGTTCGCGCAGTTTATCTTGTACGTAAACTTTTTCTTTTTGGTCGCGCGACCAGGCGAGATCGATCCGCGTCAGCACACCCTCTTTGACGTAGCGCTGCCACTCCACCTGATACAGGAAGTCTTCCGTAAAATGCGGATTGCCAAAGAACAGCCAGTTTTTACCTGGCGCTTCGTCAGCGGCGCGTTGCTGCATAAAGGCGCGGAACGGCGCAATACCGGTGCCTGGGCCAATCATAATCACCGGGGTTTCCAGGTTAGCGGGCAGGCGGAAGTTATCGTTATGTTCGATAAATACGCGGACTTCGCCCTCTTCTTCCACGCGGTCAGCGAGGAAGCTGGAGGCACCACCGGCACGGGCGCGGCCTTCCACGTCGTAACGCACCACACCAACGGTGACGTGTACTTCGTTCTCGACTTCCGCCTGCGAGGAGGCAATGGAATAGAGACGCGGGGTCAGCGGGCGCAGCAGATTAATTAGCGCTTCGGCATCAAGCTGTGCCGGGGAGAAACGCACCATGTCAACAATCAGCGTCGTCGCGGCGTAATGCTGTAACTTCGCTTTATCGCCCACCAGCGGCAGCAGTGTTTCACTGCGGGTAAGCGTGGCGTAATTCTCAACAATGTTGGCGGTGTTGACGGTCAGTTCGAAGTGCCACTGTAGCGCTTCGTTCAGAGGCAACGTTTTGCCCTCGACAGTGACAGGTTCATCGCCTGTCAGCCACAGCAGTTCGACAAGTTCTTTCACCAGTGCCGGATCGTTCTGATACCAGACGCCCAGCGCGTCACCCGGCTGGTAACGCAGGCCCGAGTCGCCTAAGTCAATTTCGATATGGCGAACGTCTTTTTCAGAGTTACGCCCAGTAATTTTCTGGTTAACAGAGAGGCTAGCCACCAGCGGCGCGTCTTTGCTGTACGGGCTGGTGTGGATTTCATTTACCGCGCCAGTAGCGACGGATTGCGAAGGTGCCGCGACAGGCGCACGCGATTTAAGCGCATCAACCACGCGGGCGCGCCACTCGCTGGCAGCAGCCTGGTATTCAACATCAGAATCGACACGGTCGAGCAGGCGTTCACCACCCAGTTCCGCCAGCTTGCTGTCAAAATCTTTCCCGGACTGGCAGAAAAATTCATAAGAGCTATCGCCGAGGCTAAACACGGCAAACGCGGTGTTTTCCAGCTTTGGCGCTTTTTTGGAGAACAGGAACTTATGCAGCGCGACGGCTTCTTCCGGCGGTTCCCCTTCCCCTTGCGTTGACGTCACTACGATGAGCAGTTTTTCGCTGGCGATTTGTTTGAATTTATAGTCGCCCGCGTTCACCAGCTTAACGTTCAGTTTTGCTGCTAATAAATCATCGCGTAATGCTTCAGCAACCCGGCGCGCATTGCCGGTTTGCGAAGCAGAGATAATCGTTATACCCGGCATTTCTGCGGCGGGCGCTGGCGTCACTGCAAGCGCAACAGGCTGCTGGTTGAGCACGCCCCAGAAATAGCCAGAAACCCAGGCAAGCTGGGTAGGCGTTAAATCGGTCGTGGCCGCCTGAAGGCGTGCCAGTTGCTCCGGGTTCAACGGAAGCAACGCGGAAGGTGGGACCTGTGTCGTCATGCGTCGTTATGTTCCAGTAAGCAAAGCTGTTTCTGCGCCCTGTCAGCGCCCATAAAACAGAAGAGAAGGTAAGGTTAACGGGGTGAACGGTGTGGATTAAAGACGGGATAGCGATAACTAATAACCAAATCGACTAACCTGTTTTAGCAATAGTCTTTAACAACAAAATAGATTAACCAACCTAATGAAAAACAAATGAATTTAGCCAATCATTAAGATAAATCAGCGATTTTGCGCAACAAAGTCGTTTTAGATAATGCGAAAAAACAGCCTTTCCGGTACTCTACGGCGGTTTTATCGTCCTGTAGAGAAATTATGATGTCCACCACGTTATTTAAAGATTTCACCTTCGAAGCCGCTCACCGCTTACCACATGTCCCGGAAGGGCATAAATGTGGTCGCCTGCACGGGCATTCCTTTATGGTGCGACTGGAAATTACCGGGGAAGTCGATCCGCATACGGGCTGGATTATCGATTTCGCTGAACTGAAAGCGGCGTTTAAGCCAACTTATGAGCGCCTAGATCACCATTATCTCAATGATATTCCAGGTCTGGAAAACCCAACCAGCGAAGTTTTAGCAAAATGGATTTGGGATCAGGTTAAACCCGTTGTGCCGCTGTTAAGTGCGGTGATGGTAAAAGAAACCTGCACCGCAGGGTGTATCTATCGCGGCGAATGATAAGAGTGTGTCGGCGGTCAATTTCCCTTTAGTAACGCTATGTTAGGGTGTTGTGTTCTGGATATCTGGGGCATGACATGGAAGACGACTGCGACATTATTATTATTGGTGCCGGTATTGCAGGCACCGCTTGCGCGTTACGCTGCGCGCGAGCGGATTTATCCGTTTTGTTACTCGAACGCGCTGAAATCCCCGGCAGCAAAAATCTTTCCGGCAGGCGGTTATATACCCATGCACTCGCGGAACTCCTCCCGCAATTTCATCTGACCGCGCCTCTTGAACGACGCATCACTCACGAAAGCCTTTCCCTGTTAACGCCGGATGGCGCAACGACGTTTTCCAGCTTACAGCCCGGCGGTGAATCCTGGAGTGTATTACGTGCACGGTTCGATCCGTGGCTGGTTGCCGAAGCCGAAAAAGAAGGTGTCGAATGCATCCCCGGAGCGACGGTGGATGCACTGTATGAAGAAAACGGCAGAGTCTGTGGCGTTATTTGTGGTGACGATATTCTCCGCGCCCGTTATGTGGTGCTGGCAGAAGGTGCCAACAGCGTCCTGGCTGAACGTCACGGGTTAGTGACTCGTCCTGCTGGCGAAGCGATGGCGTTGGGGATCAAAGAAGTGCTGTCGCTGGAAACATCCGCTATTGAAGAACGTTTTCATCTGGAGAATAACGAAGGCGCAGCGTTGCTGTTCAGCGGCGGAATCTGTGATGACTTACCCGGCGGCGCATTTCTTTATACTAATCAACAAACGCTCTCGTTAGGGATTGTTTGCCCGCTCTCTTCCCTTACGCAAAGTCGTGTTCCGGCAAGCGAGCTGCTGACTCGCTTTAAAGCGCATCCGGCAGTGCGCACGCTTATCAAAAACACGGAATCACTGGAGTATGGTGCGCATCTGGTGCCAGAAGGTGGCTTGCACAGTATGCCGGTGCAATACGCCGGTAACGGCTGGCTGCTGGTGGGCGATGCGTTGCGCAGTTGCGTCAATACCGGAATTTCCGTGCGCGGCATGGATATGGCGCTGACTGGCGCACAGGCGGCGGCACAAACGCTAATAAGCGCCTGCCAGCACCGCGAGCCGCAAAATCTGTTTGCGCTTTATCATCACAACGTAGAGCGCAGCCTGCTATGGGATGTTCTACAACGTTATCAGCATGTTCCGGCGCTTTTGCAACGCCCTGGCTGGTATCGGGCGTGGCCTGCGTTAATGCAGGATATTTCCCGCGATTTATGGGATCAGGGTGATAAACCTGTTCCACCGCTGCGCCAGTTATTCTGGCGTCATTTACGTCGTCATGGCCTGTGGCATCTGGCGGGCGATGTTATCAGGAGTCTGCGATGTCTGTAGCCCGTAATCTCTGGCGCGTTGCTGATGCGCCGCACATTGTTCCGGCTGACTCCGTTGAGCGTCAGATGGTACAACGGTTGATTAACGCCTGTCCGGTAGGTCTTTTTTCTCTCACACAGGAAGGTGGCTTACGTATTGACTATCGCGGCTGCCTGGAGTGTGGCACCTGCCGTTTGCTGTGCGACGAATCCACACTACAACAGTGGCGCTATCCGCCTTCCGGATTCGGCATCACCTACCGCTTTGGATAAATAATAAGGATAATTTATGCCCCTCTTACACCTGCTCCGCCAGAATCCGGTGATTGCTGCCGTTAAAGATAATGCCAGCCTGCAACTGGCCATCGATTCTGAATGCCAGTTTATTTCCGTGTTGTACGGCAATATCTGCACCATCAGTAATATCGTTAAAAAGATTAAGAACGCCGGGAAATATGCTTTTATTCATGTTGATTTGCTGGAAGGCGCGTCAAATAAAGAAGTGGTGATTCAGTTTTTGAAACTGGTGACCGAGGCGGATGGAATTATCAGCACCAAAGCATCGATGCTAAAAGCGGCAAGAGCGGAAGTTTTTTTCTGTATTCATCGCCTGTTTATTGTTGATTCGATTTCGTTTCACAACATTGATAAGCAAGTTGCGCAATCGAATCCGGATTGTATTGAGATCCTGCCAGGCTGCATGCCCAAAGTGCTGGGCTGGGTGACGGAAAAAATCCGCCAACCGCTGATTGCTGGCGGGCTGGTATGCGATGAAGAAGATGCGCGTAATGCGATTAACGCGGGTGTCGTGGCGCTTTCCACCACGAATACCGGAGTCTGGACGTTAGCGAAAAAATTGCTTTGACGGGATAATCGTAACCAATTGAATTTGTTTTGATTTGTTGGCCGCACGCCACATCCGACATTCAGCGCCTGATGCGACGCTTAACGCGTCTTATCAGGCCTACAGGTCCCCAGTCCAGAACCGTAGGCAGGATCATCCGGCAGCACGTTATTGGTATTCTGCGTGAATGTTTGTCACCAGTGCCTCCAGCACCACTTTCCAGTCATCAACCACGTCAATATCTGCCTGTGAAAATACCGCTGCGCTGGCGTCATGATTAATCGCCACCATAAACTTGCTATTGCGTACGCCCGCCATTAACGCTGCTGCGCCGGAAGCGCCAACAACAATGCACACCTCAGGTGCCAGCAGATGTCCGGAAATACCAATCACTTTTTCAGCATCAACGCCACCGTTCATCACTCGCGCCCGACTGTAGCCCACTTCGGTTCCCAGCTTTTCTGCCAGCATAACGATTTCCTGGTTATCTGCCTCTCCGCCCTGCCCCACCACCAGCACCCGTCTGGCCTCAGCTAATGGGTCGCGGCTAACATTTTTCAGATCCTCTGTGCTAACCAGCCAGTCGGGAAGCGCACCTGGGACAATGTTCAGTTGCTGCATTCCAGAGGGCAACGTGGCGTTTTTCGCTGCTCCCGCCTGACGCGCCAGGGAAAGGCATAACGGGCGTTTTTCTGTTTGCAGCGTCGCCGTTAACGCATTTCCCCAGTGGGATTTGCGCATGCTTACGGTTGGAATATCTAACGAAGTCACCTGACAGATGCTTGCACCATGTAAACGCCAGGCCAGCCGGGTCGACAGTTCATCGCCAAACGTTCCCGGCGGAAAGAGAACAACGTCCGCAGGCGTTCGCTGCCACTGTTCCACCATCGCATCCAGCACCTGTTCCGCCACTACGGGCTGAGGTTCTATTTGCCAGTGCGCCAGCGTACAACCGCTGAAATCCTGCGCCGCCAGCCAGCTCGCTATTGCGGCATTCTCCTGATTTATTGTCACAATTGCGATATTCATGGCTGCATCCTTTGGCGTAAATAGTCCTGCCATAGCTTTTGAGCTTTTTCTGCTACCGTTTGCCCATCAATCAGCGTCGCTCCGCATCGTTGCTCTGCTCTTGCCAGTTGCAGACACTGCATCGCTGGCATTTCGGCAGCAACAGTTTTACGGATAATTTCTGCTTTCCCCGCAGCCATTCGCTGGCGCATTCCCGGTACTGGCAAGGCCACTTCACCGCACTGACGCACGGCAATCACCGCAGGCAAGCGAACCCTCGAACAGCGCAACCCATGTTCAGTACGCTGTTCGAGGGTGATAAACAGCGCGTCGAGAGTGAAACGCTCCACCAGGGTGAAGCAGGGCCAGCCCAGCATTTCCGCCAGCAAAAATGGCGTTTGCCCATTCTGCCCTTCGCTGCTTTGGCAGCCGGTAATTATCAGATCCAGCGGATTCTGACGCTGCCATTCGGCAATATGGCGAGCGACAAATTCCGGCGCAAAGCGCAGATCTGCCGCCGTCTCCAGCAATACAGCTTCCTCAAACCCAAGAGCCATGAGATAGCGCAGCCAGTGCAACGCCCGTTCATCCCCCATGCTCAACGCGGTTAAAGACATCGGCGTACCGTTTTTTCTCTGCGCTAACAGCAGCGCGGCAGCGGCCTGTTCATCAGCACCGAGTAAACTTCGCAGTAGCGAAACATCCGGTCCGCTATTACCCTGAGCCGCCGCCTGCCACTCTTTTTCCGCCAGCATTCCGGCATCCGGTTCGGCTTTAAACGCTAACAGAATGTTCATTCGCACCTCCTACATTTCCCGCCGCCACCAGCGGGAGGGCTTTAGTTTCTGGTGCCCATAGCCAGGTCACAACAAAACCAACCAACAACACTGTCGCCAGGAGCAATAAGGTGACTTGCATTCCCCACTGCGCCAGCACCCACGGCAGCAGGCCAGTACTTACCGCCGCGCCAAGTCGACTCATGGCGGTGGCAAAACCGACGCCCAGCGAGCGAATGTCAGTAGGAAAACTTTCCGCAGGCAAAATGCCCACCAGATTACTGACTGCCGAAATGGTGGTGCTGAAGAGAACAAAAAGCAGCAGCGTTAATGAACTGCCGGAAGGCAAACAGGCCATTACTACCAGCGTTGCCGCCAGCAGCAAAAAACTTCCCAGCAAAAATTTGCGATGTGCCAGCAGGTGCGTCAGAACTAATCCCAGCAGCGCGCCCACAATTAACAACGCATTAAGCATCAGGCTGGCAGTCAGCGCATCTTCCAGACCAATAGTCTGGGCGATAGTTGGCAGCCAGGTATAAATCACAAACCATGGGATTACGAGGCAGACAAAGAAGATGCTGTTAAACGCCGTGCGCCGCCAGTAACGCGAAGAGAACAAGGTTTTGATGTGTTTATGGGTCGCCGTTACCACTTCATCGCCCAGTAAAACATGGGGACCAAAATAGCGATGCACGATAGCGTGAGCTTCTGCAAAACGCCCCTGGCACAGTAGCCAACGTGGCGATTCTGGCGTTCCCCAGCGTAATAACGTAATCAACAACGCGGGCAGAGCTGCCGATGCCAGCAACCAGCGCCAGGCCTCCGGGTTTTCGGAAATAAAGTGATGTCCGGCAATACTTGCCAACACATAGCCTACGGTCCACACCACGCTGAATGCGCCCAGCAAAATACCGCGATGGCGGCGCGGGGAAAATTCAGCCAGCAAGGTGTGACCTACTGAGTAATCGCCTCCCAGACCAATGCCGATCAAAATGCGCAGCCCAATAAGATGCTCTGGCGTGGTGGCAAAAAATTGCAAGAACGAAGCGAGCGTAATCAGCAAAAAGCTGAAGGTGAAGATTTTTTGCCGACCAATATGGTCGGAGATCCACCCAAGAACCAGGCTGCCAAGAAACAAACCAAGGAGCGCCGAGCCGCCGCTCATTCCCGCCATAAACGGCGTCAGTTGCATGGCGGGCGTAAGTTGAATAATGGCGTAACCAATGACGCCGAGAACATAACCGTCGGTCAGGTGTGCGCCGAAAGTGAGCGCAGCAATTCGACAGTGAAAACGGTTAAGCGGTAAATCATCCATTCGCACCGGTGAAGTGTTCATCTTTACCCCTTCATTGTCCGGTAATAAGAACGGCTTCTCGCCTGAGAAGCCGAAAAGGCAACGCCCCGTCATCGCGGAACGCTGCCTGATACATTATTTTTCAATCGGATAGATAGTACCCGTATTCATAATGCCGTTAGGATCGAACTGCTTTTTCAGCCCTTCCAGCAACGCCCACGCGCTGCCGTGTTCCAGCTTGCTCCAGTGAACGCGATGTTTACCAATGCCATGGTGGTGCACCATCGAACCGCCGAGGCGAATGGTTTCTTCGCAGATGATTTTGTTGAGCGGATTGTGGTACTTGTCGATTTCCTCTTCCGGCTTACAGTCAACAACGTTGTAGTCATAGACGAAGTACATGTTGGTGCCGTTCTGATAGCTATGAGAGGAGTGACCGCCCAGCATGGTGATGTCGTCGGCGTGCGGGAACTCAGTACGAATACGGTTAATAACGCTTTCGTAGATTTCGTGGATGCAGCTCCAGCAGCCGGACACTTCGGTGGTAAAGCCCATGTTGCCGGTTTTGAGGATCTGCACACGTTCGGCAGCCACTTTATCCGGTCCCCAGTTCAGGTTGTTAAACCAGGTTTCAATCAGTTTGCTGTCCACGCGCTGGCACTGCGGGTAGCGGGCAACGATTTCCGCAATCCCTTCGCCCGTCGCCTTCGCAATGCGAGGGTTACCTTCAGCCATAAAGATCAGCACCCATTTTCCGTCGGCAAAATGGGTGAAGTGTTGGGTGCCATCTTCAGCGTCATACAAACGAGCGATCGACGGACGATACCCTTCCACCATGATTTCACGCAGGATGTTGAAGCCGGTTTTCATGTCTTCCAGGATATAGCCGTAGAAGAGGTTGTTTTCCGGGGTGTATTTAAAGATTTTCACTGTTACTTCAGTGATATAGCACAATGCACCTTCGTTGCCGATGATGATGTGACGAATGTCCGGGCCAGCCGCGCGGCGTGGCACGTTTTTAATGCGTGTGACGGTGCCATCTGCCAACACTGCCTCCAGACCAACGACCATATCTTCGATTGCGCCGTAGAGTGTGGAGAACTGCCCGATACTGCGGGTTGCTACCAGGCCGCCCATCTGCGCCAGCGGCTTTGACTGCGGAGAATGCCCCGTGGTGTAACCTTTTTCACGCAACGCGTTTTCCAGCACTTCCAGCGGAACACCACATTGCGCCGTCGCCTGCATATTCTCAATATCAATATTAATGATTTGATTCATGGCGGAGCCGTCGAGCACCACCGAGTTTTCTACAACAGTTTCCAGCCCACCTTCGGTGGCGGAAGCACCGGTACGCGGCACACCGTTAATTTTGTGCGCATTCATAAAATTCAGCACACGGGATACTTACTCTGTGGAACCGAGTTTTACGACCGCTGCCGGAATCGGCAAAGTATAAATGCCATGAATATCCGGAAATTTACGAAAACGGTCAATACTGTTTTTCTTTAATACTGTTTCATCGGTAATTACGCGATCTGCACCAACAATTTCCTTTAGCTGGTCGACAATCGCTGCGCGAGATAAAGACATAGTAATTCCTTCCTGATAATAAAAATGGAATAATCATTAATAAGAGAAAACAGAAACCACCGTTATGGATTAGCGCACTAAATAACCGCCATCGACCACTAATAAATGCCCGTTGACATAATTCGATGCCTGACTTGCGAGAAACACGGCTGCGCCCATTAAATCCTGAGTATCGCCCCAACGGTTTGCCGGAATATGATCAAGAACGCGCTGATTGGTTTCTGGATTACTGCGTGTCGCCAGCATAATATGCTGTTGCATAATAGCCAGGGGCGATACCATTTACCTGAATATTATATTGACCTAGTTCATCACAATAAGCTTTGGTGAACCCGGCAAGAGCATGTTTAGTGGCAGAATATGCAGGTGACCATTGTCCACCTAAGTAAGAGAACAATGAACAGATATTAATAATTTTGCCGCTTTTCTGCGGGATCATAATTTTTGCCGCTTCATAGCTTAACTCGAATGCGGCGGTCAGGTTCACATCAATCATCGGATCCCAGTCGGCACGACCGAAGTCCAGCACCTTATTCAGCTTACAAATACCGGCATTGTTAACCAGAATATCGACAGTACCGAAGCGCTCACAGCAGGCAGCGATAATCTTCTGCGGTGCGCCTTCTGCGGTAATATCCACCTGCATGAAGTCCACTTCAACACCCTGTTTTTCAATCATTTCCTTTGTTTCGCCGTTATCTTTGACGAAGCTAGGAATAAAAATATTTGCGCCAGCTTTGGCCAACGCCATTGCAAATGCCTGACCTAAACCGCTATTCCCGCCGGTAACAATTGCTGTTTTACCTTTCAGGGAGAAAAAATCCATTGAGAACGCATTGAGAGATTCGATTGACATAGTTAGCTCCAATTTCCGTAAGGCAAAAAAAAAGAAAGGTAACTTCCCCCGCGAGAGGGAAGTTACCTTTCTCATTATCTCTGGTAACTGGAGATAATTTTTAGCATAACGGCATAACTGCTAATGTGATCGTAATCACAGTGTGATATTCGTATTGTCAAATAGTTTTAAAAAGCAGAAGCGTGATTACTCTCACACAACACCTCTGCTTTCCATGTTATTTCTTATTGCAATTACTAGAGACCTGAGAAAAGTAATCCACCTGAAAGGGCGGCTTACTTTTCTCTTTTTTTTGTCTATTACAAATGGGAATACGATATGCAACACAACTCATATCGCCGTTGGATAACCCTCGCGATAATTAGTTTTAGCGGCGGCGTTAGTTTTGACCTGGCTTATTTACGTTATATTTATCAAATTCCCATGGCGAAATTTATGGGATTCAGCAATACCGAGATAGGTTTAATAATGAGTACCTTTGGTATTGCGGCTATTATTCTTTATGCCCCCAGCGGCGTTATTGCCGATAAATTTTCACACCGCAAAATGATTACTTCCGCGATGATCATTACCGGATTACTGGGTCTGTTAATGGCAACGTATCCACCGCTGTGGGTAATGCTCTGTATTCAGGTCGCCTTTGCGATAACGACGATTTTAATGCTGTGGTCGGTGTCGATTAAAGCCGCCTCGTTGCTTGGCGATCATAGCGAGCAAGGGAAAATTATGGGCTGGATGGAAGGGCTGCGCGGCGTCGGTGTAATGTCGCTGGCGGTGTTTACCATGTGGGTCTTTTCTCGCTTTGCACCGGATGACAGCGCCAGCCTGAAAACAGTCATTATCATCTACAGTGTGGTTTACATCTTGTTGGGGATTCTGTGCTGGTTTTTTGTTAGCGATAACAACAACCTGCGCAGTGCCAATAACGAAGAAAAACAGTCATTCCAGCTTAGCGACATCCTTGCCGTTTTGCGTATCAGCACCACCTGGTATTGCAGCATGGTGATTTTTGGTGTCTTCACAATCTACGCCATTCTGAGTTACTCCACCAACTATCTGACCGAAATGTACGGCATGTCGCTGGTGGCAGCGAGCTACATGGGGATTGTGATCAACAAAATCTTCCGCGCGCTGTGCGGCCCACTTGGAGGCATTATCACCACCTACAGTAAAGTGAAATCCCCTACCCGCGTGATTCAAATCCTTTCCATCATCGGTTTGCTGGCGTTGACAGCCCTGCTCGTCACGAACTCTAACCCGCAATCGGTCGCGATGGGGATTGGCCTGATTTTACTGCTGGGATTCACCTGTTACGCCTCACGCGGGCTGTACTGGGCCTGCCCCGGCGAAGCGAGAACACCGTCTTACATTATGGGCACCACGGTAGGTATTTGTTCGGTGATTGGATTCCTGCCGGATGTCTTCGTTTACCCGATTATCGGCCACTGGCAAGACACCCTGCCCGCTGCAGAAGCCTACCGCAATATGTGGCTGATGGGCATGGCGGCGCTTGCCATGGTGATAGTCTTTACCTTTTTGCTGTTCCAAAAAATTCGTACTGCTGATAGCGCCCCCGCAATGGCTAGCAGCAAGTAAGCCAGGAAAATTACAGGAGAAAAATCATGTCGAAAAAATACATCATAGGGATTGATGGCGGAAGTCAGAGCACAAAAGTGGTGATATACGATCTGGAAGGTAATGTGGTTTGCGAAGGGAAAGGCTTATTGCAGCCGATGCACACGCCAGATGCCGATACTGCAGAACATCCTGACGACGATTTATGGGCATCATTATGTTTTGCCGGTCACGATTTGATGAGTCAGTTTGCCGGGAATAAAGAAGATATTGTCGGTATTGGTCTGGGATCCATCCGTTGCTGCCGTGCGTTATTGAAAGCCGATGGCACGGCCGTTGATTAGCTGGCAGGATGCACGCGTAACGCGTCCCTACGAACACACTAATCCTGACGTGGCATATGTCACCTCTTTTTCGGGTTATCTGACGCATCGCTTAACCGGCGAGTTTAAAGACAATATCGCCAACTATTTTGGTCAGTGGCCGGTGGATTATAAGAGCTGGGCATGGAGCGAAGATGCTGCGGTAATGGAGAAGTTTAATATCCCCCGTCATATACTGTTTGATGTGCAAATGCCAGGCACTGTTCTTGGGCATATCACACCACAAGCCGCGCTGGCGACACATTTCCCAGCTGGGCTGCCGGTTGTTTGTACCACCAGTGATAAACCGGTAGAAGCTCTGGGGGCCGGATTACTGGATGATGAAACGGCGGCGATTTCACTCGGTACTTATATCGCGCTGATGATGAACGGCAAAGCCTTGCCGAAAGATCCGGTGGCGTACTGGCCGATTATGTCTTCTATTCCGCAAACATTGCTGTATGAAGGTTACGGTATTCGCAAAGGTATGTGGACGGTGAGCTGGCTGCGCGACATGTTAGGCGAGTCGTTAATTCAGGATGCCAGGGCGCAGGATCTTTCACCGGAAGATTTACTCAACAAGAAAGCCTCTAGTGTGCCACCTGGCTGTAATGGGCTGATGACGGTGCTGGATTGGCTGACCAATCCGTGGGAACCGTACAAACGCGGGATTATGATCGGCTTTGATTCCAGCATGGATTACGCATGGATATATCGTTCGATACTGGAAAGCGTGGCGCTGACGCTGAAGAACAATTACGACAATATGTGTAATGAAATGAATCACTTTGCGAAGCATGTGATCATTACTGGCGGCGGTTCGAACAGCGATCTGTTTATGCAGATTTTTGCCGACGTGTTCAACCTTCCGGCACGACGTAACGCCATTAACGGTTGTGCAAGCCTGGGGGCAGCGATTAATACAGCGGTAGGTCTGGGGCTATACCCGGATTACGCAACGGCTGTCGACAAAATGGTTCGCGTGAAAGATATCTTTATGCCTGTTGAGAGCAATGCCAAACGCTACGACGCGATGAATAAAGGTATTTTCAAAGACCTAACCAAACATACTGATGTGATCCTGAAAAAATCGTATGAAGTGATGCATGGGGAATTGGGGAATGCGGATTCGATCCAGAGCTGGTCGAATGCGTAAGTGAGGAAGACCGGGCGGGAAACTGCCCGGCCTGAATATACCTGAATGGTTATCCCCGCTGACGCGGGGAACTCGAATAACTGACCAACGTCTGGCTCTCTAAATCCGGTTTATCCCCGCTGGCGCGGGGAACACTCTAAACATAACCTATTATTAATTAATGATTTTTTAAGCCAGTCACAATCTACCAACTTTACAGGATCACACAAACAACACATCCATTATGTTAAAGAGCACTTAATCCATTGATTAAAAAGGTAAATATTTAAAATAACTCTATACAAACTAAAATCTACCAAACTTCGCCGCAATAATTTTCACTCCAGCGAAAAATTAACGCCGCAGAATTTGTAGAGAATGATAATGATTAGTCCGGGATGGGCAAGATGGATGAGTTTTCAGGGGCGACAAATAATACAAATGAGTGGAATTTTTTACAAGTTCCACCCATTTATAACGC
>NZ_JBQZXE010000028.1:0-34313 GCF_053555855.1 Shigella sp. SIG3 | reverse complement strand
AATTTCTGGTGTAATAACGGATTTCAGGGCATCGGTTAATATTGCCCCCGGCGCAATGCCATTCACCCGAATATTTTTTTCACCCAGGTCAAATGCCATATTTCTGACCAGATGACTGGCCGCAGCTTTAGATGATGCATAGGAAGTCATGTTTATATTTTTATTTTCTGCCGCCATAGAAGTGATGGTCAGAATAACGCCACCGCCATTTTTTTCCATTTCTGGCGCAACAAGTTGTGACAGATGGAAAAAAGAAAACACATTCAGTTCATAAGCACGGCGAAAATCTGCCATTGGCATATCAAACGGTTTAGGACCACCGCCACCGACGTTGTTAACCAGGATATCAACTTTACCCAGTTTACTGACGGCAAAGTCTGCCAGTGCAGAGAGTTCCTGTTCGGAAGTAATATCACAACGCCAGGAAAATGCCTGACCACCCAGTTGTTGAATTTCGTCTACAACATGGTTAGCTGCGTCGGCGTTAATATCACTGACCACCACAGATGCGCCAGCTGTCGCGAATGTAATGGCGATTTCTTTACCAATACCTGCACCCGCACCTGTGATGATGGCGCATTTTCCGTCGAGTCTCAGGTTGTCAGAATTAAACACATAAACCTCCTGTGAACTTCAGTAAAAATAAAAGGCACCGCCTGTGTGCCACATTTTTTATCATTAACCTTGAGGAAAGGACACTACCAAGTATAGCAGATAAAGAGAGGATTATTTCGCCGCAATGAGCCGGGCGGGAATAATAAGATTGCGTGAATGCGTCTCTTCATGGGTGATTTTTTGCATCATGCGATCCGCAAGTGTGATACCAAGTTCCCGCGCTGGCGTGCTGGCCCAGGTAACAGGTATATCATCAAGTGTGGTTGGTGTCGCATCGGTAAATGCCGCCAGAGAAACCTGTTGCTCAAAGTAACGATCGACTCCGCTTTCCCCGCTTTGCCGCCCTGCTTTCAGCAAACCAAACCATGCCCCCATCGCAATAGTTTCGTTATAGCAAACCACGGCACTGATGGTCGGGTTATGACGTAAAAGCGCCGTGATAGCTTCCGCGGCTTGCTTCTGGCTGGAAGTGCACTCCAACACCCAATCGCTGTGAAACGGCAGGCCAAATTTTAGTAGAGTTGCACAATAGCCCCCCACCCGTTCTGCACGGGTTAATGAGGAACTTTGCCCTCCCAGCCAGGCGATCCGCTGATGCCCATTGCGAATGAGATGCTCCGTCAACAACTGTGCAGCCTGCATGTTGTCCGGGCGAACCGTATCAACATCATCAAGATAACTGGCACGGGAAGCGAAAATCACCGGGATAGCTTTTTCTTCTGCCATCCGCCGCAGGTCATCGCTGCTTCCTGCAGCCCCGGCAATTACCACACCATCGACACCCTGATTCAGTAACAGTGAAAACCGCTGTGCCAGCTGCTCGCCGTCTTTACCGCCGTGAAGCAAAAAAACCATCCGTCCCTGCGCTTCCAGAGCTTCCGTCAATCCGGCCGTCAATTCGGCGTAAAACGGCGCAGATAAATCACGGACGATCAAACCAATGACGCCGCTTTGCCCGCCGCGCAGCGCCGACGCCTGGCGATTGCGCACAAATCCCAGCTCTTCAATGGCGGCGTTAACGCGTTCTCCTGTGGCGGTAGAGATTCGCCCTTTGCCACTAAGCACCAGCGAAACGGTACTTACCGACACGCCCGCAGCCAGCGCAACATCATGAATGGTTATTTTTTTGGCGGTAGCCATGCAGATGACCTACTCCCTGATTATGTGACAGATAAAACGTTTTACCTTTTATTTATCTTATACCCGCTATTATCGTTGCGTAATGTGATTTATGACTCACTAAAATTTGATAAAACGTTTTATCTTCTCGCGCAATTTACTGAATCCAGATTGTTCTCTACGAGGAGTCGTTTTATGACGGCGAAAACAGCACCGAAAGTCACGCTGTGGGAGTTCTTCCAGCAGTTAGGCAAAACCTTCATGTTACCCGTGGCATTATTGTCGTTCTGCGGCATTATGCTCGGCATTGGTAGTTCTCTTAGCAGCCATGATGTCATAACCCTGATCCCGGTCCTGGGCAACCCCGTGTTGCAGGCTATCTTTACCTGGATGAGTAAGATTGGCTCGTTTGCTTTTAGTTTCCTGCCTGTCATGTTCTGTATCGCCATCCCGCTGGGCCTGGCACGCGAAAATAAAGGCGTAGCGGCATTCGCTGGCTTCGTCGGTTATGCGGTAATGAACCTCGCGGTAAACTTCTGGTTGACCAATAAAGGCATTCTGCCAACCACAGATGCCGCCGTTCTGAAAGCCAATAACATCCAGAGCATTCTTGGGATCCAGTCGATCGATACCGGGATCCTCGGTGCGGTGATCGCCGGTATTATCGTCTGGATGCTGCATGAGCGTTTCCATAATATCCGCCTGCCGGATGCGCTGGCATTCTTCGGCGGTACGCGCTTCGTACCAATTATCTCCTCGCTGGTGATGGGCCTTGTCGGCCTGGTGATTCCATTAGTCTGGCCGATTTTCGCCATGGGTATTAGCGGCTTGGGCCATATGATAAACAGCGCGGGTGATTTCGGACCGATGCTGTTTGGTACCGGTGAACGTCTGCTGTTACCGTTTGGTCTGCATCACATTCTGGTGGCATTAATTCGCTTTACCGACGCAGGCGGCACGCAGGAGGTCTGCGGTCAAACCGTCAGCGGCGCACTGACCATCTTCCAGGCGCAATTGAGTTGCCCGACCACTCACGGTTTTTCTGAAAGCGTCACGCGTTTCCTTTCGCAAGGTAAAATGCCTGCGTTTCTCGGCGGTCTGCCAGGTGCAGCGTTAGCTATGTATCACTGCGCGCGCCCGGAAAATCGCCATAAAATTAAAGGTCTGCTGATTTCTGGCCTGATCGCCTGCGTCGTTGGCGGCACTACCGAACCGCTGGAATTCCTGTTCCTGTTCGTAGCGCCAGTTCTGTATGTCATCCACGCGCTGTTAACCGGCCTCGGCTTCACCGTCATGTCTGTGCTCGGCGTCACCATCGGTAATACCGACGGCAATATCATCGACTTCGTGGTGTTCGGTATTTTGCATGGTCTGTCAACCAAGTGGTACATGGTGCCAGTGGTGGCGGCAATCTGGTTTGTCGTTTACTACGTCATCTTCCGTTTCGCTATCACCCGCTTCAATCTGAAAACCCCGGGGCGCGATAGCGAAGTTGCCAGCTCAATCGAAAAAGCCGTTGCCGGTGCGCCGGGTAAATCAGGTTACAACGTTCCTGCAATCCTCGAAGCATTAGGCGGTGCCGACAATATTGTCAGCCTCGATAACTGCATTACCCGTCTGCGTTTGTCTGTGGAAGATATGTCGCTTGTTAATGTGCAAGCACTGAAGGACAATCGGGCAATTGGCGTAGTACAACTTAATCAACATAACCTGCAGGTTGTTATCGGGCCACAAGTTCAGTCAGTAAAAGATGAAATGGCCGGTCTGATGCATACTGTCCAGGCATAAGGATAAGATATGTTCGATTTTTCAAAGGTCGTGGATCGTCATGGCACATGGTGTACACAGTGGGATTATGTCGCTGACCGTTTCGGCACTGCTGACCTGTTACCGTTCACGATTTCAGACATGGATTTTGCCACTGCCCCCTGCATTATCGAGGCGCTGAATCAGCGCCTGATGCACGGCGTATTTGGCTACAGCCGCTGGAAAAACGATGAGTTTCTCGCGGCTATTGCCCACTGGTTTTCCACCCAGCATTACACCGCAATTGATACGCAGACGGTGGTGTATGGCCCTTCTGTCATCTATATGGTTTCAGAACTGATTCGTCAGTGGTCTGAAACAGGTGAAGGCGTGGTGATCCACACGCCCGCCTATGACGCATTTTACAAGGCCATTGAAGGTAACCAGCGCACAGTAATGCCCGTTGCTTTAGAGAAGCAGGCTGACGGCTGGTTTTGCGATATGGGCAAGCTGGAAGCCGTTTTGGCGAAACCAGAATGTAAAATTATGCTCCTGTGTAACCCACAGAATCCTACCGGGAAAGTGTGGACGTGCGATGAGCTGGAGATCATGGCTGACCTGTGCGAGCGTCATGATGTGCGGGTTATTTCCGATGAAATCCATATGGATATGGTCTGGGGCGAGCAGCCGCATATTCCCTGGAGTAATGTGGCGCGGGGAGACTGGGCGTTGCTGACGTCGGGATCGAAAAGTTTCAATATTCCCGCGCTGACCGGTGCTTACGGGATTATAGAAAATAGCAGCAGCCGTGATGCCTATTTATCGGCACTGAAAGGACGTGATGGGCTTTCTTCCCCTTCGGTACTGGCGTTAACTGCCCATATCGCCGCCTATCAGCAAGGTGCACCGTGGCTGGATGCCTTACGCGTCTATCTGAAAGATAACCTGACGTATATCTCAGATAAAATGAACGCCGCGTTTCCTGAACTCAACTGGCAGATCCCGCAATCCACTTATCTGGCCTGGCTTGATCTACGTCCGTTGAATATTGACGACAACGCGTTGCAAAAAGCGCTTATCGAGCAAGAAAAAGTCGCGATCATGCCGGGGTATACCTATGGTGAAGAAGGTCGTGGTTTTGTCCGTCTCAATGCCGGCTGCCCACGTTCGAAACTGGAAAAAGGTGTGGCTGGATTAATAAACGCCATCCGCGCTGTTCGCTAACCCCAATTGCGCAACGTAAAAATCGTTGCGCAATCGTGGATTTTTACCCTGCTTTGTTTTTATAATGGTGCGCACTTTTATATCCAGAAAAAGAGTGCGACCATGATTGATACCACCCTGCCATTAACTGATATCCATCGCCACCTTGATGGCAACATTCGTCCCCAGACCATTCTTGAACTTGGCCGCCAGTATAATATCTCGCTTCCTGCACAATCCCTTGAAACACTGATTCCCCACGTTCAGGTCATTGCCAACGAACCCGATCTGGTGAGCTTTCTGACCAAACTTGACTGGGGCGTTAAAGTTCTCGCCTCTCTTGATGCCTGCCGCCGCGTGGCATTTGAAAACATTGAAGATGCAGCCCGTAACGGCCTGCGCTATGTCGAGCTGCGTTTTTCACCAGGCTACATGGCAATGGCACATAAGCTGCCTGTAGCGGGTGTTGTCGAAGCGGTGATCGATGGCGTACGTGAAGGTTGCCGCACCTTTGGTGTGCAGGCGAAGCTTATCGGCATTATGAGCCGAACCTTCGGCGAAGCCGCCTGTCAGCAAGAGCTGGAGGCCTTTTTAGCCCACCGTGACCAGATTACCGCACTTGATTTAGCTGGTGATGAACTTGGATTCCCGGGAAGTCTGTTCCTTTCTCACTTCAACCGCGCGCGTGATGCGGGCTGGCATATTACCGTCCATGCAGGCGAAGCTGCCGGGCCGGAAAGCATCTGGCAGGCGATTCGTGAACTGGGTGCGGAGCGTATTGGACATGGCGTAAAAGCCATTGAAGATCGGGCGCTGATGGATTTTCTCGCCGAGCAACAAATTGGTATTGAATCCTGTCTGACCTCCAATATTCAGACCAGCACCGTAGCAGAGCTGGCTGCACATCCGCTGAAAACGTTCCTTGAGCATGGCATTCGTGCCAGCATTAACACTGACGATCCCGGCGTACAGGGAGTGGATATCATTCACGAATATACCGTTGCCGCGCCAGCTGCTGGGTTATCCCGTGAGCAAATCCGCCAGGCACAGATTAATGGTCTGGAAATGGCTTTCCTCAGCGCAGAGGAAAAACGCGCACTGCGAGAAAAAGTCGCCGCGAAGTAACAAAAATGGATGGTGCAAATTGCACCATCCATTTTTCACGCAAGGCACAACGTCGCGCGATGTTTGGCGGATTCGATGCCCAGCTCAATCAACTCCATTACCTGGATTGCCTAGCTTGCCGGAACCGGATTTTCACCATCGCCATTTAACGCATCACGAATCGCCGCATAGTAAGCCGGATAATTCCCAGGCACCGTCAACAGCGTTTCTTCGACACGTTCCTCACCTTCCACGCGGGTAAGTACGCCATCACGCATATCGTAGCCCCAGTCTTCCTGCGGCAGACGCTCGCCATTTTTCAGACGTTCTTCCTGTGGATCGAGGCCATATTTCACATAACTGCCTCGGGATCCATGCACGATATACCGTGCTGACTCAGCGGCTGCCAGCATGGTACCGTGTAAAATGACTCGCCGCTGTGGATAGGACAAGATGGCGTGGAAATAATCGGTCGACTGCGCTCCGGGCCGTAACTGTGCCAAATCTACCGTCATGCTGACCGGTAAACCAAATAGCGTAATGGCCTGATCAAGAAGATGCGGTGCTAAATCGTACCAGATACCGCTGCCTGGGCCGCCCTGTTCACGCCAACGATCGCGCACCTGCGGACGGAAGCGGTCAAAATGAGACTCAAAGTAAGCAACTTCACCCAGCACGCCTTCCGCGAGCAAACCTTTTAGCGTCAAGAAATCGCTATCCCAACGACGGTTATGGAATACAGACAGCACACGCCCCAGGCTTTTTGCCAGCGCATCCAGCTCTCGCGCTTGTGACAGTGTCACGGTAAAGGGTTTATCAACGACCACATGTTTACCCGCCTCAAGCGCCGCTTTGGCTAACGGGAAATGGGTATCGTTGGGTGTAGGAATGACAATCAGGTCTATGTTGGGATCGTTAAACAGATGCTTCGGCTCAGAGACAACCGTAACCGTTGGCCAGTCGGCTTTTACTTTTGTTTCATCACTGCTGGAGATTACCGCCAGTTCCAGCCCGGGCGTGCCCGCAATCAGGGGCGCATGGAAGGTTTTGCTCGCATAACCATACCCAATCAACCCAACACGGATGTTGTCGCTCATGTCATTGCCTCTCATTGAAGTATGATGGCTATTTGACACTATCCTTTACCCACGCTCAACAGTTTAATAACCTGCCAGCAATAAGGGATGTTGTTTAACTTAAGTCAAAAAAATAGCGAATTTTCCAACGACAAAAGCTAAATATCGCAAAAACCTCAGTAAAAATCTTGCTGGAGCTATTATTGCTAAGTAACATTTACCCCCTGAAGTTAATGGATCAATCAAGAGAGATGTGGGCTGTAATGAATCGTCTTATTGAATTAACAGGTTGGATCGTTCTTGTCGTTTCAGTCATTCTTCTTGGCGTGGCGAGTCACATTGACAACTATCAGCCACCTGAACAGAGTGCTTCGGTACAACACAAGTAAGCTCTGCACTTGTGGAGCGACATGCTGCCCGTCCGGGTGCATGTTTTCACTTGTCGGATATTAAACCAGGAATTTATTATCTTGTTCGATGTTGTTGGTGATTGTCAGGGATAGTAAAGCGCGTTACTCTTTTCAGAGCAGTTTTTCATCCCTGAATATTTGCCATCAGCGCATTCTTATTATTGTAATAACACAAGCGTTCACTTTTGGTGAAATTTTATCATCACTAATAATACCTACCCCTTTGGTATTAATTATTTTATGGACCTTTTATGACTGTTCAGGACTACTTATTAAAATTTCGCAAAATCAGTTCACTCGAAAGTCTGGAAAAACTCTACGACCATCTTAATTACACCCTGACGGACGATCAGGAACTGATCAATATGTATCGTGCTGCCGATCACCGTCGCGCAGAGCTGGTTTCTGGCGGGCGTTTGTTTGACCTCGGCCAGGTACCGAAGTCCGTCTGGCACTATGTCCAATAAAGAAAGTAGCGATCGGTTATAAAAGCCTTATAATAACGCCCCTAAAATTAGATTTGCCTGTTTGCGTCGCTATTCTGGAGAACCTATGACCACCACAACGCCACAACGTATTGGAGGCTGGTTGCTTGGCCCGTTGGCCTGGCTTTTAGTCGCTCTGTTGAGTACGACGCTGGCGTTGTTGCTGTATACCGCTGCGTTATCTTCTCCGCAAACATTTCAAACGCTCGGCGGACAAGCACTGACGACACAAATCTTATGGGGCGTTTCTTTTATTACCGCTATCGCCATGTGGTATTACACACTGTGGTTGACCATCGCTTTCTTTAAACGTCGGCGTTGTGTTCCTAAACACTATATTATCTGGCTGCTTATTTCCGTATTGCTGGCAGTAAAAGCATTCGCTTTTTCACCCGTGGAAGTTGGCATAGCCGTTCGCCAGTTGCTGTTTACTTTGTTGGCAACCGCATTGATCGTCCCCTATTTCAAACGCTCGTCGCGGGTAAAAGCGACGTTTGTGAATCCGTAATAACCTTACAGTTAACCTGTTGTCGCCTGCTCTGGATTAACGGATAATAGGCGGCTTTTTTATTTCAGGCCGAAAAATGACTGACTACCTGTTACTGTTTGTCGGAACTGTACTGGTCAATAACTTTGTACTGGTCAAGTTTCTCGGTCTCTGTCCGTTTATGGGGGTTTCCAAAAAACTGGAAACCGCGATGGGCATGGGGCTGGCAACAACGTTTGTGATGACGCTGACGTCTATTTGCGCCTGGCTTATCGATACGTGGATTTTGATCCCACTTAATCTGATTTACCTACGCACCCTGGCATTTATTCTGGTGATTGCTGTGGTCGTGCAGTTCACCGAGATGGTGGTGCGCAAAACCAGCCCGGTGCTTTACCGTCTGCTGGGGATTTTTTTGCCGCTTATCACCACCAACTGTGCAGTGCTCGGCGTGGCGTTGCTGAATATCAATCTCGGGCACAATTTCTTGCAGTCGGCGCTGTACGGTTTTTCCGCCGCTGTCGGTTTCTCGCTGGTGATGGTGCTCTTCGCCACCATCCGCGAACGCCTTGCTGTGGCTGATGTCCCGGCACCTTTTCGCGGTAATGCCATTGCGTTAATTACCGCAGGTCTTATGTCTCTGGCCTTTATGGGCTTTAGTGGTTTGGTGAAGTTGTAATGAATGCTATCTGGATTGCCGTTGCCGCCGTGAGCCTGCTGGGCCTGGCGTTTGGCGCCATTCTGGGTTATGCCTCCCGCCGTTTTGCGGTGGAAGACGATCCGGTCGTTGAGAAAATTGACGAAATCTTACCGCAGAGCCAGTGTGGTCAGTGCGGTTATCCCGGCTGTCGCCCCTACGCGGAAGCCATCAGCTGTAACGGTGAAAAAATCAACCGTTGCGCCCCAGGTGGCGAAGCTGTGATGCTAAAAATTGCCGAGTTGCTTAATGTCGAGCCGCAGCCGCTGGATGGCGAAGCGCAAGAGCTAACGCCTGCGCGGATGGTGGCGGTTATTGATGAAAATAACTGTATTGGCTGCACTAAATGTATTCAGGCTTGTCCGGTAGACGCCATCGTTGGCGCTACCCGTGCCATGCATACGGTAATGAGTGATCTCTGTACGGGCTGCAATTTATGTGTTGATCCGTGCCCGACGCACTGCATCTCGTTGCAACCGGTCGCAGAAACACCTGACTCCTGGAAATGGGATCTGAACACCATTCCCGTGCGTATCATTCCCGTGGAACACCATGCTTAAGTTATTCTCTGCATTCAGAAAAAATAAAATCTGGGATTTCAACGGCGGCATCCATCCACCGGAGATGAAAACCCAGTCCAACGGTACCCCCCTGCGCCAGGTACCACTGGCGCAGCGTTTTGTTATTCCACTGAAACAGCATATTGGCGCTGAAGGTGAGTTGTGCGTTAGCGTCGGCGATAAAGTATTGCGCGGCCAGCCGCTTACCCGTGGTCGCGGCAAAATGCTGCCTGTTCACGCGCCCACCTCGGGTACCGTTACGGCTATTGCGCCCCACTCTACGGCTCATCCTTCAGCTTTAGCTGAATTAAGCGTGATTATTGATGCCGATGGTGAAGACTGCTGGATCCCGCGCGACGGCTGGGTCGATTATCGCTCTCGCAGTCGCGAAGAGTTAATCGAGCGCATACATCAGTTTGGTGTTGCCGGGCTGGGCGGTGCCGGATTCCCGACAGGCGTTAAATTGCAGGGTGGTGGAGATAAGATTGAAACGTTGATTATCAACGCTGCTGAGTGCGAGCCGTACATTACCGCCGATGACCGTTTGATGCAGGATTGCGCGGCTCAGGTCGTAGAGGGTATTCGCATTCTTGCGCATATTCTGCAGCCACGCGAAATTCTTATCGGCATTGAAGATAACAAACCGCAGGCGATTTCCATGCTGCGCGCGGTGCTGGCGGACTCTAACGATATTTCTCTGCGGGTGATTCCAACCAAATATCCTTCTGGCGGTGCTAAACAATTAACCTACATTCTGACCGGGAAGCAGGTTCCACATGGCGGGCGTTCATCCGATATCGGCGTATTAATGCAAAACGTCGGCACTGCTTATGCAGTGAAACGTGCCGTTATTGATGGCGAGCCGATTACCGAGCGTGTTGTAACCCTGACTGGCGAAGCAATCGCTCGCCCGGGCAACGTCTGGGCACGGCTGGGAACGCCAGTGCGTCATTTATTGAATGATGCCGGATTCTGCCCCTCTGCCGATCAAATGGTGATTATGGGTGGCCCGCTAATGGGCTTTACCTTGCCATGGCTGGATGTCCCGGTCGTAAAGATTACCAACTGTCTGTTGGCTCCCTCTGCCAATGAACTTGGCGAACCACAGGAAGAACAAAGCTGCATCCGGTGTAGCGCCTGTGCTGACGCCTGCCCTGTGGATCTTTTGCCGCAACAGTTGTACTGGTTCAGCAAAGGTCAGCAACACGATAAAGCTACCACGCATAACATTGCCGACTGCATTGAATGTGGGGCTTGCGCGTGGGTTTGCCCGAGCAATATTCCCTTGGTGCAATATTTCCGTCAGGAAAAAGCTGAAATTGCGGCTATTCGTCAGGAAGAAAAGCGCGCCGCAGAAGCCAAAGCGCGTTTCGAAGCGCGCCAGGCTCGTCTGGAGCGCGAAAAAGCGGCTCGCCTTGAACGACATAAGAGCGCAGCCGTTCAACCTGCAGCCAAAGATAAAGATGCGATTGCTGCCGCTCTGGCGCGGGTGAAAGAGAAACAGGCCCAGGCTACACAGCCTATTGTGATTAAAGCGGGCGAACGCCCGGATAACAGTGCAATTATTGCAGCACGGGAAGCCCGTAAAGCGCAAGCCAGAGCGAAACAGGCAGAACTGGAGCAAACTAACGACGCAGCAACCGTTGCTGAACCACGTAAAACTGCCGTTGAAGCAGCTATCGCCCGCTCCAAAGCGCGCAAGCTGGAACAGCAACAGGCTAATGCGGAACCAGAAGAACAGGTCGATCCGCGCAAAGCCGCCGTCGAAGCCGCTATTGCCCGTGCCAAAGCGCGCAAGCTGGAACAGCAACAGGCTAATGCGGAACCAGAAGAACAGGTCGATCCGCGCAAAGCCGCCGTCGAAGCCGCTATTGCCCGCGCCAAAGCACGCAAGCTGGAACAGCAACAGGCCAATGCGGAGCCAGAAGAACAGGTTGATCCGCGCAAAGCTGCCGTCGAAGCCGCTATTGCCCGCGCCAAAGCACGCAAGCTGGAACAGCAACAGGCTAATGCGGAACCAGAAGAACAGGTCGATCCGCGCAAAGCCGCAGTTGCCGCGGCTATTGCCCGCGTTCAGGCCAAAAAAGCCGCCCAGCAAAAGGTTGTAAACGAGGACTAAATGGTATTCAGAATAGCTAGCTCCCCTTATACCCATAACCAGCGCCAGACATCGCGCATTATGCTATTGGTGTTGCTCGCAGCCGTGCCAGGAATCGCAGCGCAACTGTGGTTTTTTGGTTGGGGTACTCTCGTTCAGATCCTGTTGGCGTCGGTCAGTGCTCTGTTAGCCGAAGCTCTCGTACTCAAACTACGCAAGCAGTCGGTAGCCGCAACGTTGAAAGATAACTCAGCATTGCTGACAGGCTTATTGCTGGCGGTAAGTATTCCCCCCCTAGCGCCATGGTGGATGGTCGTACTGGGTACGGTGTTTGCGGTGATCATCGCTAAACAGTTGTATGGCGGTCTGGGGCAAAACCCGTTTAATCCGGCAATGATTGGTTATGTGGTCTTACTGATCTCCTTCCCGGTGCAGATGACCAGCTGGTTACCGCCACATGAAATTGCGGTCAACATCCCTGGTTTTATCGACGCCATACAGGTTATTTTCAGCGGTCATACCGCCAGTGGTGGTGATATGAATACGCTACGCTTAGGTATTGATGGCATTAGTCAGGCGACACCGCTGGATACATTCAAAACCTCTGTCCGCGCAGGTCATTCGGTTGAACAGATTATGCAATATCCGATCTACAGCGGTATTCTGGCGGGCGCTGGTTGGCAATGGGTAAATCTCGCCTGGCTGGCTGGTGGCGTGTGGTTGCTATGGCAGAAAGCGATTCGCTGGCATATTCCCCTCAGCTTCTTAGTAACGCTGGCGTTATGCGCAACGTTGGGCTGGTTGTTCTCACCAGAAACACTGGCAGCACCGCAAATTCATCTGCTGTCTGGTGCGACTATGCTCGGCGCATTCTTTATTTTGACTGACCCAGTTACTGCTTCTACGACCAATCGTGGTCGGCTGATGTTCGGCGCGCTGGCGGGCTTATTAGTCTGGTTGATCCGCAGTTTCGGCGGCTATCCTGACGGCGTGGCTTTTGCCGTCCTGCTGGCGAACATCACGGTTCCTCTGATCGATTACTACACGCGTCCGCGCGTCTACGGCCATCGCAAAGGGTAAACCATGCTGAAAACTATCCGAAAACACGGCATTACACTGGCACTATTTGCAGCGGGTTCTACAGGGTTAACTGCGGCCATCAACCAGATGACCAAAACGACAATTGCTGAACAGGCCAGTCTGCAACAAAAGGCGTTATTTGGTCAGGTGCTGCCAGCCGAACGCTATAACAATGCGCTCGCACAGAGTTGCTATCTGGTAACTGCGCCAGAGTTAGGTAAAGGTGAGCATCGGGTTTACATCGCCAAACAGGATGACAAACCGGTAGCCGCCGTTCTGGAAGCAACCGCGCCAGATGGCTATTCCGGTGCGATTCAGCTGCTGGTGGGAGCCGATTTTAATGGCACGGTACTTGGCACGCGCGTGACAGAGCACCACGAAACGCCAGGGCTTGGCGATAAAATCGAATTGCGCCTTTCTGACTGGCTCACCCATTTTGCGGGAAAAAAAATCAGTGGTGCGGATGATGCGCACTGGGCGGTGAAGAAAGATGGTGGTGATTTCGACCAGTTCACCGGCGCGACGATTACTCCCCGCGCGGTGGTTAATGCGGTAAAACGCGCCGGATTGTACGCTCAGACGTTACCGGCACAACTTTCTCAACTTCCTGCCTGTGGAGAATAAAGCGTGAGCGAAATTAAAGACGTTATTGTTCAGGGGTTGTGGAAAAACAACTCTGCACTGGTCCAACTGCTCGGCCTTTGTCCGCTATTGGCGGTCACGTCCACTGCCACTAACGCTCTGGGTTTAGGACTTGCGACTACGCTGGTACTGACGCTGACCAACCTGACCATTTCGACGCTGCGTCACTGGACGCCAGCCGAGATCCGCATTCCCATTTACGTGATGATCATCGCCTCGGTGGTCAGCGCTGTACAGATGCTGATCAACGCCTACGCCTTTGGCCTGTATCAATCATTAGGGATTTTTATTCCGCTGATTGTCACTAACTGTATCGTTGTGGGCCGCGCTGAAGCCTTCGCCGCCAAAAAAGGTCCGGCGCTTTCGGCACTGGACGGCTTTTCAATTGGTACGGGCGCAACCTGCGCCATGTTCGTGCTGGGTTCACTACGCGAAATTATCGGCAATGGCACGTTGTTTGACGGTGCAGATGCGCTGTTAGGTAGCTGGGCAAAAGTATTACGCGTGGAGATTTTCCACACCGACTCCCCTTTCCTGCTGGCGATGCTGCCACCAGGTGCATTTATTGGCTTGGGACTGATGCTGGCAGGAAAATACCTGATTGATGAAAGAATGAAAAAGCGCCGTGCTGAAGCAGCTGCCGAACGTGCATTGCCAAACGGTGAAACAGGGAATGTCTGATGAACAAAGCAAAACGTCTGGAGATCCTCACTCGCCTGCGTGAGAACAATCCTCATCCCACCACCGAGCTTAATTTCAGTTCGCCTTTTGAATTGCTGATTGCCGTACTGCTTTCCGCTCAGGCGACCGATATCAGTGTTAATAAGGCGACGGCGAAACTCTACCCGGTGGCGAATACGCCTGCAGCGATGCTTGAACTGGGCGTTGAAGGGGTGAAAACCTATATCAAAACGATTGGCCTTTATAACAGCAAAGCAGAAAATATCATCAAAACCTGCCGTATATTACTGGAACAACATAATGGCGAGGTTCCGGAAGATCGTGCTGCGCTTGAAGCCCTGCCCGGCGTAGGTCGTAAAACAGCCAACGTCGTATTAAACACTGCATTCGGCTGGCCGACTATTGCTGTCGACACGCACATTTTCCGCGTTTGTAATCGTACTCAATTTGCGCCGGGGAAAAACGTCGAACAGGTAGAAGAAAAGCTACTGAAAGTGGTTCCGGCAGAGTTTAAAGTCGACTGCCACCATTGGTTGATCCTGCACGGGCGTTATACCTGCATTGCCCGCAAGCCCCGCTGTGGCTCTTGTATTATTGAAGATCTTTGTGAATACAAAGAGAAAGTTGACATCTGAAGAAAAGGGGTAACACCGATTACCCCATTGATAACCTTTCTTTATCCTCTTTTAAAACATCTTTTTAACGTCAATGATGCCATTGCTTAGCGTTATCATCAGGTAATCCGTTTGCGGATAACCAAAAATGCAGGTTAATTGTTTTTTTAATAGCGAAATTTTCTATTCATTCGTGATCAAGATCACGATGCTGTGGCAATGTAAAAACATTGCAAGAATCAGGTTAAAATGATTTAAATTTACACACGCAACAAATATTGACCTGCAAAACATTACACTGGCTATTTTTCAGAAACTGGACTATCTCACTAGGAAAAACGCTAAATAGCAGAACATATCTCCGTAAAGCCATCATCCCCCTCTCAATGCAGTGAAAAAATCTGCCGTTACGTTTTTTGAAAAATTTAACGCTGGATAACATTTCCCGGAATGGTTGAATTCCCCGCCTCAGTTATATGTAACAGATTATTACAAAGGACTTGTCTGAAAGTGCAAGATAGTGAACATTACCTGCCGTTTCCCCTCCCACTATAACAATTGCGCGTATGTTTTTTAGACATAACGCGAGAAAGCACCCCCGTTAATATGGGATGTAAAAAAAGAGGTAAAAGTGTCCACTGCAAACCAAAAACCAACTGAAAGCGTCAGTTTGAACGCTTTCAAACAACCGAAGGCGTTCTATCTCATCTTCTCGATTGAGTTATGGGAACGTTTTGGTTATTACGGCCTACAAGGAATTATGGCTGTTTACCTGGTTAAACAACTGGGTATGTCTGAAGCGGATTCAATCACCCTTTTCTCTTCCTTTAGTGCCCTGGTTTATGGTCTGGTCGCTATCGGCGGCTGGTTAGGTGACAAGGTACTGGGTACTAAACGCGTAATTATGCTCGGCGCTATTGTGCTGGCGATTGGTTATGCTCTGGTTGCCTGGTCTGGTCACGACGCCGGTATTGTTTATATGGGTATGGCGGCTATTGCGGTCGGTAACGGCCTGTTTAAAGCTAACCCGTCTTCTCTGCTTTCTACATGCTATGAGAAAAACGACCCACGTCTGGACGGTGCATTCACCATGTACTACATGTCCGTCAACATCGGCTCTTTCTTCTCTATGATAGCCACCCCGTGGCTGGCCGCGAAATACGGCTGGAGTGTTGCGTTTGCGTTGAGCGTTGTAGGCCTGCTGATCACTATCGTTAACTTCGCCTTCTGCCAACGCTGGGTTAAACAGTACGGTTCAAAACCAGACTTTGAACCAGTCAACTACCGTAACCTGTTGCTGACCATTATTGGTGTTGTGGCGCTGATCGCTGTTGCCACCTGGCTACTGCACAATCAGGAAGTTGCGCGTATGGCGCTGGGCGTTGTTGCCTTCGGTATTGTGGTTATCTTCGGTAAAGAAGCTTTCGCGATGAAAGGTGCTGCGCGTCGTAAAATGATCGTTGCCTTCATCCTGATGCTCGAAGCAATCATCTTCTTCGTGCTGTACAGCCAGATGCCAACGTCACTGAACTTCTTTGCGATTCGTAACGTTGAGCACTCCATTCTGGGTCTGGCCGTAGAACCTGAGCAGTATCAGGCACTGAACCCGTTCTGGATCATCATCGGTAGTCCGATTCTGGCCGCTATCTATAACAAGATGGGTGATACCCTGCCGATGCCAACCAAGTTTGCAATCGGCATGGTGATGTGTTCTGGTGCGTTCCTGATTCTGCCGCTGGGTGCGAAATTCGCGTCTGACGCAGGTATCGTGTCTGTCAGCTGGCTGGTCGCAAGCTATGGCCTGCAGAGCATCGGGGAACTGATGATCTCTGGTCTGGGTCTGGCAATGGTTGCACAACTCGTTCCGCAGCGTCTGATGGGCTTCATTATGGGTAGCTGGTTCCTGACCACTGCCGGTGCAAACCTGATTGGTGGTTATGTTGCGGGTATGATGGCTGTGCCGGATAACGTTACCGACCCGCTGATGTCACTGGAAGTCTATGGTCGCGTATTCTTGCAGATTGGTGTCGCTACTGCCGTTATTGCAGTACTGATGCTGCTGACCGCGCCTAAACTGCACCGCATGACGCAGGATGACGCTGCAGACAAAGCGGCGAAAGCTACTGTAGCGTAAAATTCAGGGAAACTCTTTTACAAGCCGCTAACTTTTCGTTAGCGGCTTTTTTTTTGTTCAGCAACGCACTACCATACTTTAAACCACAGACAAAAGGAGTTACCGATGAAATTGTTCTACAAACCGGGCGCCTGCTCTCTCGCTTCCCATATTACCCTGCGTGAGAGCGGAAAGGATTTTACGCTCGTCAGTGTGGATTTAATGAAAAAACGTCTCGAAAACGGTGACGATTACTTTTCCGTTAACCCTAAGGGGCAGGTGCCTGCATTGCTGCTGGACGATGGTACTTTGCTGACGGAAGGCGTTGCGATTATGCAGTATCTTGCCGACAGCGTCCCCGACCGCCAGTTGCTGGCACCGGTAAACAGTATTTCCCGCTATAAAACCATCGAATGGCTGAATTACATCGCCACCGAGCTGCATAAAGGTTTCACACCTCTGTTTCGCCCAGATACACCGGAAGAGTACAAACCGACAGTTCGCGCGCAGCTGGATAAGAAGCTGCAATATGTGAACGAGGCACTGAAGGATGAGCACTGGATCTGCGGGCAAAGATTTACAATTGCTGATGCCTATCTGTTTACGGTTCTGCGCTGGGCATACGCGGTGAAACTGAATCTGGAAGGGTTAGAGCACATTGCGGCATTTATGCAACGTATGGCTGAACGTCCGGAAGTACAAGACGCGCTGTCAGCGGAAGGCTTAAAGTAATAGCCATCGGCCCACAGGTCGTTGTGGGCCGAAATGAGATATTTCAGAGCTTTGTTGCGCTGAAGTAATGTTCTGGTTTGGCAATACGATCCTGAGCAGCCACCACTTGCAGCTCATATTCCTGCATTGCTTTGGTGGTCACCATGATTTCGTAGACTGCAGCGGTCACATGTTCCAGGGCCTCCTGCAGCGTTGCCCCCTGAAGCAGTTTCACCAGCAGTAAACCGCTCGTCACATCACCAACACCTACCGGCTGGCGCATACCAAAATCCACCAGTGGACGGCTGATATGCCAGGCTTCATCGGCGGTGACCAGCAGCATTTCAAAACGGTCACGGCTGTAGCCAGCTCGCGCCAGGTGTTTAACCAACACAATTTGTGGCCCTTGCTCAATGAGTTCGCGCGCTGCCAGAACCGCTTCTTCGACGTTATTTACCGCATGCTCACAGAGTATTTCCAGCTCAACCAGATTCGGCGCAATGATATCGCTGGCAGGCAAACCGTGCCGTACATGAAACTCTGCGACACCCGGTGCAACGATACAGCCTTTTTCCGGATGACCCATTACCGGATCGCAAAAATATTTCGCCTGCGGATTCGCTGCTTTCACCTGACGGACGATACCGAGGATATGTTCACCCTGCTCCGCCGATCCCAGATAGCCACTTAATACGGCATCACAGGTGTGTAATTTATCAATGGCGGCAATGGCAATGCCTTGCACAATTTCGGTTAAATGGCTGGGCGGCATCACGCAGCCAGTCCATTTGCCGTATTGGGTGTGATTAGAAAATTGAACGGTGTTCAGCGGCCAGACGTTCGCGCCCAGGCGGCGCATCGGAAACTCTGCCGCACTGTTACCCGCATGACCATAAACAACGTGAGACTGGATAGCGAGAATATTTTTCATCATGTTCCCTGTATAAAAACCAGGGGGAGTGATTTCTCACTCCCCCTTTCCACTTAATGCATTATTTCCAGCAAATCAGACAGTAATTCTTTTTGCCGCGACGCAGTAAGGTAAAACGACCAAACAGACGATCTTCTTCTTTAAAGAAGTATTCAGGATCGGACTGTTTTTCACCGTTAATGGTGATGGCATTGGAGGCGATAGTTTTACGCGCCTGACCACGGGAAGGTTGCAGTTCAGAATCGACCAGCGCCTGCATCAGGTCTGCGCCCTTTTCCATCTCAACCATCGGTACGCCGTCCTGCGCCAGCTGTTCGAAGTCCGCTTCACTCAGCGCACTCAAAGAACCGCTGAACAGGCATTCGGTAATACGTTTTGCCGCCTGTAAACCTTCTTCACCGTGAACCAGACGAGTCACCTGCTCCGCCAGTACATACTGGGCGCGCGGTGCTTTACCGCTGTTTTTATCTTCTTCTTCTAGGGCGTTGATCTCTTCAATGCTCATAAAGGTGAAGAACTTCAGGAAGCGGTAAACGTCGGCATCCGCAGTGTTGATCCAGAACTGGTAGAATTTGTACGGGCTGGTTTTCTTCGGATCCAACCAGACTGCGCCGCCTTCAGTTTTACCAAATTTGGTGCCGTCTGCTTTGGTGATCAGCGGAACGGTCAGGCCAAACACCTGATTCTGATGCAGACGACGGGTCAGGTCGATACCAGAAGTGATGTTACCCCACTGGTCAGAACCACCAATTTGCAGCACCACATCGTACTGTTTGTTCAGACAGGCGAAGTCATAACCCTGCAACAGGTTGTAGGAAAACTCAGTGAACGAAATCCCCTGATCTTCACGGTTGAGACGCTGCTTAACCGCTTCTTTGTTGATCATCTGGTTAACGGAGAAGTGTTTGCCAATATCGCGCAGGAAGGTCAGCACATTCATATTGCCGAACCAGTCATAGTTGTTCGCCGCGATAGCAGAGTTTTCTCCACAGTCGAAATCGAGGAACGGGGCAACCTGCTTACGGATTTTGTCCACCCACTCCTGAACAGTTTCTTCGGTGTTCAGCTTACGCTCGGCAGCTTTGAAGCTCGGGTCGCCAATCAGACCCGTCGCGCCGCCTACCAGCGCAACCGGCTTGTGGCCCGCCTGCTGGAAGCGTTTCAGGCATAACAATGGAACAAGATGCCCCAAATGCAAGCTGTCAGCGGTAGGATCGAAGCCGCAATAGAGCGCGATCGGGCCTTGCGCCAGTCGCTCTGCTAACGCTTCCTCGTCCGTCACCTGGGCTACCAGCCCCCGCTCTTGCAATTGTTTAATCAAGTTACTGCTTGCCATCAAAATCTCCATGTATATAACGACTGCACCTTTGCCGGTACACGACTTTTCGCCAGATGCGAAAGAGACATAGAATAAAGTGCCAGAATCAGGAGTACCAGCGATTAAAGCAAGATTTTTGCATCTTTTCAGGGTGCAAGACGATCAATCTTCCACGCATCATTTTCACGCTGGTACAAAAAGCGGTCATGCAGGCGATGCTCACCGCCCTGCCAGAACTCAATCTGTTCAAGGCTGACGCGAAAACCGCCCCAAAAGCTCGGCAATGGCACTTCGCCCTGTTGAAACTTCTGCTTCAGCTCCAGGAATTTACTTTCAAGGATACCGCGGGCAGAAATGCGACTGGACTGCTTCGAAACCCATGCACCAATCTGGCTATCACGCGGGCGGCTATGAAAATATTTCATCACTTCGAGAGTCGAAAGTCGTTCTGCTTTACCGATCACCATAACCTGGCGTTCAAGGGTATGCCACGGGAACAGCAGGCTAACGCGCGGATTATTTTCAATTTGATGTGCTTTACGGCTACCGAGGTTGGTGTAAAACACCATGCCTTTTTCGTCGTAATGTTTGAGTAAAACGATGCGCTGATAAGGCTGACCATGTTCATCCACGGTAGCGACCACCATCGCGGTAGGGTCCGCCAGTTTGGCTTCACAAGCCTGAGAGAGCCAACGTTCAAAAAGGGTTAATGGATCGGCGGGAAGATCGCGGCGGCGTAACCCGCCTTTGGTGTATTCACGGCGCAGATGCGCGATTTGCTGCAATTCGTCGTTATCAGACATGGTTTTCTTTACGGATTGTCAGTGGGTGACGCTATTGTGCGCCGCCCCTGGAAAAATCTCAACGCTGTGGATTTTGTAACTGACAGTTATTCAAGACGATGCGGTCGCGTTTATAGACAGTCGCTTCCTCACCTTTCGACCAGAAAACATAGATCCCGTCGGAGTAACGCGCGCCAGAGGCTGAAAGGCCCTGTTTGAGATGCAGTAGTTGATTATCGTAAACAAAACTGACTTCCTGGCGCGGATTATTCAGTTTGACCGTCAACGGTTTTTCATCACACTGGTATTCCAGCGTATCGGTTTGCATTCGCTCAACCAGTTGATTAAAGGCGCTACAACCGGAGAGAAGGACCGGCAAAATGATAATTAACAGTTTTTTCATAGTCATATCCCGAAGACTTTCCTGGTCCGGAGGGCAAATACCCTCCTTAATCTTCCAAGTGTAACGGCAGACACGATAAGAAAAAATTCAGTTAATTCTGATATCACGAGTTGGCGGGGAAAATAGCCCCCAGTACCGTCTCCTGGCTTGCGCCAGTGACGGAAGGCAGATTTCCTGGTAATCCCGCCAGCGTCCGCCAGGCAAGCCAGGCGAAAGCCAATGCTTCCATGTCATCGCCACTAATGCCAACGGCATCGGTGGTGGTGACTTCTGTGCCTAGCAGTAATACCGCCAGACGCGCCATGAGTAGCGGATTACGACTACCTCCACCACATACCATCAATCGTTCGCAGCCACCGCTCAACAAAACTTGTTCAGAAATGGTCACGGCGGTGAGTTCTGCCAGTGTGGCCTGAACATCACGGGGATCAACACCCGGAAAATGGCGTAAATGGCGCTCCAGCCAGCCGTAGTTAAAGTATTCGCGTCCGGTGCTTTTCGGTGCAGGTTGCGAGAAATACGGGTCGCTGAGCATATTTTGCAGCAGTGGGAGAATAACTTTACCCGCCCGTGCCCACTCGGCATCTTTATCGTAAGGTTTACCTGCCTGACGCCAGATCCAGGCATCCATCAGCATGTTACCAGGACCGGTATCGTAGCCGCCAACCGGCTGCCCAGGAATGAGCAGTGACAGATTGGCGATGCCGCCAATATTGAGCACCATTCGTCGCTCGGTTGGGTGAGCCAGCAAGGCATGATGGAACGCAGGTACCAGCGGTGCGCCTTGTCCTCCCAAGGCAATATCGCGACGGCGAAAATCACCGACAACCGTAATTCCGGTGCGTGCCACAATTTGATTGTTATCGCCAATCTGTAAAGTGTGTGGTGCCACGCCCGTCGGTTCATGCCAGACGGTTTGACCGTGACAGCCGATCGCAACTATATCTCTCGCCTGCAGGTTTTGTTCCTTAAGCAAGGCATTGACCGCATCAGCAAAAAGTCGCCCGAGTTGAGTATCAAGCTGTCCAAACTGCGAAAGTGTAAGCTGCTGGCCCTGGCAAATATCCAGTACAGCCTGTTTCAGAGACACCGGGATCGGCCAGCTCAAGCTTGCCAGCTGTGCGACCCGGTGTTCATCAATTGTCGCCAACACAACATCAACACCATCAAGGCTGGTGCCTGACATAACGCCAATAAAGCGGCCCGATTTCATAGTTCATCCTTTTTCAATCTGACGTTTGCGCACCACTCAAACATAAACTTTTCGTGAATACCATGCGGAATGACCGATTTTTACCGTTGGTAGTAAAACATTATCTTCAAATCAATAATCATCATGAATGTTTTGTTTATAATTGGTTGATCCTACTTTCATTATGATTTGCTCATATTTGGTAGAACATGTAACCATGGATTCACATATGCCATATACTTTGACCATGAGGGATGCTTGCGTGGCGTTTCATGGTGAACAGGAGATTTTTCAGTGATTAAACGCGTATTGGTTGTTTCAATGGTAGGTCTGTCTCTTGTCGGTTGTGTTAATAACGACACCCTGTCAGGGGATGTTTATACCGCTTCTGAAGCGAAACAAGTACAGAATGTCAGCTATGGCACCATCGTTAACGTACGTCCGGTACAGATTCAGGGCGGTGATGATTCCAACGTTATCGGTGCAATTGGCGGTGCTGTTCTTGGTGGTTTCCTGGGGAATACTGTTGGTGGCGGAACCGGGCGTTCTCTGGCTACTGCAGCAGGCGCTGTTGCAGGTGGCGTAGCTGGTCAGGGCGTACAGAGTGCAATGAACAAAACGCAGGGTGTCGAGCTGGAAATTCGTAAAGACGATGGTAATACCATCATGGTGGTACAGAAACAAGGCAACACTCGTTTCTCTCCGGGCCAACGTGTCGTACTGGCCAGCAATGGCAGTCAGGTGACCGTTTCTCCGCGCTAAATAAGTTTGCGTGTGGTCAGGTTACTGACCACACGCCCCCTTCATTTCACCCTTTGGCCTGTAACTCAATGATATTATGCTCAAGTTTTGCGATGAGCGTAATCAGTTGCTCCAGTTCCTCTGCGGAGATGCCATGTAATATTTCCGCGCGGGTTTTGTTAATAACAGCTTCCATTTCGCTGATCAGTGGCTCTGCCTTTTCCGTCAGTTTAATACGTTTAGCCCGACGATCGCTGGCACAAGTTTGACGCGAAATTAACCCTTTTTCTTCCAGTTGGTCCAGAGTACGGACCAGTGATGGCTGCTCGATGCCAATCGCTTTTGCCAGTTGAATTTGCGACTGGTCTGGAGGTAACTGATGGATATTGTGTAACGTAACCCAATGGGTTTGTGTTAACTCCAGCGGTTTCAGGCGATGGTCTATCAGAGCACGCCATATGCGCACCAACCGTGCCAGATCAGAACCTAGTGGCGATTCCAATTTCATCTCCTTATAATTAGCTTGCTAAGATATTATGCGGCTTTTAGAATAGTGTGCAGCAATTGTATTGCTAAAACAAATGTATTGCTGCATTTGGTTACCGTCAGACATATTTTTCAGAAATTGCGCGTAAATTTTTCGCACTTAAAGAATATTTATTAATCTAACGCAATATATTCGGTCGTAAAGGAATCTACTTTGTGAAGTTTATGCTCAATGCAACAGGATTGCCCTTACAAGATCTGGTGTTCGGTGCGTCCGTCTATTTTCCTCCGTTTTTCAAAGCATTCGCGTTTGGATTCGTCATCTGGCTTGTCGTACACCGTCTGCTTCGTGGCTGGATCTACGCCGGTGACATCTGGCATCCCTTGTTAATGGATTTATCGCTGTTTGCGATTTGCGTTTGCCTTGCTCTGGCAATACTGATTGCGTGGTAACTATGTCAATGAAAACAATTAAGTATTTCTCAACAATCATTGTAGCGATAGTTGCGGTTCTTGCCGGATGGTGGCTGTGGAATTATTACATGCAATCTCCGTGGACACGCGACGGGAAAATACACGCAGAACAGGTTTCTATCACCCCACAGGTGTCGGGACGTATTGTTGAGCTGAATATAAAAGACAACCAACTGGTTAACGCGGGGGAACTTCTGCTCACGATCGATAAAACGCCCTTTCAGATCGCCGAGCTGAACGCACAGGCTCAGCTGGCGAAAGCGCAATCTGACCTCGCAAAAGCCAATAACGAAGCGAATCGTCGTCGTCATCTCTCACAAAATTTTATTTTTGCCGAAGAACTCGATACCGCTAACCTCAATGTTAAAGCGATGCAGGCCAGTGTTAATGCCGCACAGGCGACGCTGAAACAGACACAATGGCAACTGGCGCAAACGGAAATTCGCGCCCCGGTGAGTGGATGGGTGACTAACCTCACTACCCGCATCGGCGATTACGCTGACACCGGGAAACCGCTGTTTGCCCTTGTCGACAGCCACTCGTTTTACGTCATTGGTTATTTTGAAGAAACCAAGTTGCGCCATATCCGCGAAGGTGCACCAGCACAAATTACCCTCTATAGTGATAACAAAACGTTACAGGGTCACGTTTCCAGTATCGGTCGGGCGATTTATGATCAGAGCGTTGAAAGTGACTCAAGCCTTATTCCGGATGTGAAACCTAACGTCCCCTGGGTTCGTCTCGCCCAACGCGTTCCCGTCCGCTTTGCGCTGGTTCAGGGCCACGCTGGCGCAATGGCGTTATGCGTTACGCAATACCATTGCCATGTGTCTGGCGCTGACGGTTGCCTATTATTTGAATCTGGATGAACCCTATTGGGCGATGACCTCGGCTGCAGTGGTTAGCTTTCCCACCGTTGGCGGTGTCATCAGCAAAAGCCTCGGACGCATCGCTGGCAGTTTACTGGGAGCCATTGCGGCACTGCTTCTTGCCGGACATACGCTCAATGAGCCGTGGTTTTTTCTATTGAGCATATCGGCGTGGCTTGGCTTTTGTACCTAGGCCTGTGCGCACTTCACGAATAACGTCGCGTATGCATTTCAACTGGCGGGCTACACGGCTGCCATCATCGCCTTTCCGAT
The DNA here is from genome assembly GCF_053555855.1 of Shigella sp. SIG3. Lineage (NCBI taxonomy): Bacteria > Pseudomonadati > Pseudomonadota > Gammaproteobacteria > Enterobacterales > Enterobacteriaceae > Shigella > Shigella sp. SIG3. Next base: position 9,403 of record NZ_JBQZXE010000028.1, on the reverse strand, counting down.
GGTTAATTTTACCGGTATTTTGTGGATCAAGATGCCCGCCTGCGGATTCCGCGGCGCTGGCTTTGCCATCTTTGGTGGCTGGCTGGCAGCTTCCTTTGGCATGAATATGGAAGCCATGTTCACCGGGGGGTAATGCTTTCAGATCGGGTGAAAACTCCAGACCTTTATCAGTTTCAGTAATGGTGACGCTACCAATTGACTGCCCAACCCCTTGCGACGTGACGAGGTTCATCTCGACTTTTTCACTGGCAGCTTGTGCGCCGGTCGCAACAACCAGCGCCAGAATGGCCAGACTAAAACGTTTCATAGGACCTCCGTTCATTGTGCATTCCTGAATAAGTGTAAACCAGTGACACATTTTTGAACGGCGGCTATTCCTAAAAGTGCTTACGGTACGTCGTACCCCAGTGCAGCTTTACGGATACGAAACCATTGTTGACGGGTCATTTTCAGTGTTTCTGCTTCGACAGCTGCCCGTACGCGCTCAATTTTACCTGAGCCGATAATTGGCAGCGGCTGCGACGGTAAACGTAATACCCAGGCGTAAACCACCTGTTCAATCGAGCCCGCGTTTAACTCCTCCGCCACCACAGCCAGTTCATCACGCAGCGGCTGGAAATAATCATCATTAAACAGACGACCACCACCAAGGCAGGACCACGCCATCGGACGAACACGCAGTTGTTGTAGTTGGTCGAGCGTGCCATCCAGCAGTAACGGCTGATGCACCGGGGATATTTCCACCTGATTAGTGGCAAGGGTAAACGGCAGACGTGATTGCAACAGGGCAAATTGCGCAGGCGTAAAGTTCGATACGCCAAAATGACGCACTTTGCCGCTCTGATGCAGATGTTTGAACGCGTCCGCCACTTCATCGGCATCCATTAACGGGTCTGGTCGGTGGATTAACAGCAGATCCAGATGATCGGTCGCGAGATTAATTAGCGACTGTTCGGCGCTCTTAATGATGTGATTGCGGTCAGTGATGTAATGACCAATGACGTTTTCTTCACGCGCGGTCGTCGCGATACCGCATTTACTGACGATTTCCATCCGTTCACGCAGGTGAGGTGCCAGTTTCAGTGCCTCGCCAAACGCCGCTTCGCACTGATAGCCACCATAAATATCAGCATGGTCCACGGTGGTCACGCCGAGATCCAGATGCTCTTCAATAAAACTGACCAGCTGGCGGGCGGACATATTCCAGTCCATCAATCGCCAGTAGCCCATCACAAAACGGGAAAACTCCGGGCCTTCCGGCGCAATAGTAATACGCTGAACCATAATCGCTTCCTCTTATCAGATATGAGAGGAGTATACGCAAGATTAGGTTCAAAAGAGTGATGGTTGCTCCGGTTCGTCTGATGACGCTGGCTTATTTGCGCGTAATTTGCGCATTAATCGCTGCCGACAAAGGCGCAGCACCTCTTGTTTTTCGCCATCGCTCATTTTATTCCAGTTAAAACGCTCATCCCGACTACGAAAACAGCCGCGACAAAACCCGCGTTCGTCAGACTGGCAAATTCCCCGGCACGGGCTCTGGACGGGAAAGAACTCTAATTGCTCCGCCACCTCGCCCTCCTCAGATAAGATTATTACCATTATTGAAGCTGTTAATGTCCAAAGTAGCAACTTTGCTTGCACTAGACCGACTGGTCTACTACACTCCAACGCATGAACAAACACACCGAACATGATACTCGCGAACATCTCTTGGCGACGGGCGAGCAACTTTGCCTGCAACGTGGATTCACCGGGATGGGGCTAAGCGAATTACTAAAAACCGCTGAAGTGCCGAAAGGGTCCTTCTATCACTACTTTCGCTCTAAAGAAGCGTTTGGCGTTGCCATGCTTGAGCGTCATTACGCCGCATATCACCAGCGACTGGCTGAGTTGCTGCAATCCGGCGAAGGTAACTACCGCGACCGCATACTGGCTTATTACCAGCAAACACTGAACCAGTTTTGCCAACATGGAACCATCAGTGGTTGCCTGACAGTAAAACTCTCTGCCGAAGTGTGCGATCTGTCAGAAGATATGCGCAGCGCGATGGATAAAGGTGCTCGCGGCGTGATCGCCCTGCTCTCGCAGGCTCTGGAAAATGGCCGTGAGAACCATTGTTTAACCTTTTGTGGCGAACCGCTACAACAGGCACAAGTGCTTTACGCACTATGGCTTGGCGCGAATCTGCAGGCCAAAATTTCGCGCAGTTTCGAGCCACTGGAAAACGCGCTGGCCCATGTAAAAAACATTATTGCGACGCCTGCCGTTTAGCAGGCATTTTTTATCACCAGACGACCGGGAGCCTTTATGTCATCTGAAAAACTGTATTCCCCACTGAAAGTGGGCGCGATCACGGCGGCAAACCGTATTTTTATGGCACCGCTGACGCGTCTGCGCAGTATTGAACCGGGTGACATTCCTACCCCGTTGATGGCGGAATACTATCGCCAACGTGCCAGTGCCGGTTTGATTATTAGTGAAGCCACGCAAATTTCTGCCCAGGCAAAAGGATATGCAGGTGCGCCTGGCATCCATAGTCCGGAGCAAATTGCCGCATGGAAAAAAATCACCGCTGGCGTTCATGCTGAAAATGGTCATATGGCCTTGCAGCTGTGGCACACCGGACGCATTTCTCACGCCAGCCTGCAACCTGGCGGTCAGGCACCGGTAGCGCCTTCAGCACTTAGCGCGGGAACACGTACTTCTCTGCGCGATGAAAATGGTCGGGCGATCCGCGTTGAAACATCCATGCCGCGTGCGCTTGAACTGGAAGAGATTCCGGGTATCGTCAATGATTTCCGTCAGGCCATTGCTAACGCGCGTGAAGCCGGTTTTGATCTGGTAGAGCTCCACTCTGCTCACGGTTATTTGCTGCATCAGTTCCTTTCCCCTTCTTCAAACCATCGTACCGATCAGTACGGCGGCAGCGTGGAAAATCGCGCACGTTTGGTACTGGAAGTGGTCGATGCCGGGATTGAAGAATGGGGTGCCGATCGCATTGGCATTCGCGTTTCGCCAATCGGTACTTTCCAGAACACAGATAACGGCCCGAATGAAGAAGCCGATGCACTGTATCTGATTGAACAACTGGGTAAACGCGGCATTGCTTATCTGCATATGTCAGAACCAGATTGGGCGGGGGGTGAACCGTATACTGATGCGTTCCGCGAAAAAGTACGCGCCCGTTTCCACGGTCCGATTATCGGCGCAGGTGCATACACAGTAGAAAAAGCTGAAACGCTGATCGGCAAAGGGTTAATTGATGCGGTGGCATTTGGTCGTGACTGGATTGCGAACCCGGATCTGGTCGCCCGCTTGCAGCTCAAAGCTGAGCTTAACCCACAGCGTGCCGAAAGTTTCTACGGTGGCGGCGCGGAAGGCTATACCGATTACCCGACGTTGTAATCCAACATTGCGAGCGGCGTAAAGCCGCCGCTATACTAAAACAACATTTTGAATCTGTTAGCCATTTTGAGGATAAAAAGATGCGTCTTCTTCATACCATGCTGCGCGTTGGCGATTTGCAACGCTCCATCGATTTTTATACCAAAGTGCTGGGCATGAAACTGCTGCGTACCAGCGAAAACCCGGAATACAAATACTCACTGGCGTTTGTTGGCTACGGCCCGGAAACCGAAGAAGCGGTGATTGAACTGACCTACAACTGGGGCGTGGATAAATACGAACTCGGCACTGCTTATGGTCACATCGCGCTTAGCGTAGATAACGCCGCTGAAGCGTGCGAAAAAATCCGTCAAAACGGGGGTAACGTGACCCGTGAGGCGGGTCCGGTAAAAGGCGGTACTACGGTTATCGCGTTTGTGGAAGATCCGGACGGTTACAAAATTGAGTTAATCGAAGAGAAAGACGCCGGTCGCGGTCTGGGCAACTAATCTCCTGCCGGGCGTGAACTCATCGCGCCCGCATCTTTACTGCATCGACAAGTAATATTTGTCATAATGCGCGCTGCAATTTATCCGTATTAAGAGAATCAGATGTCCGATAACGCTCAACTTACCGGTCTGTGCGACCGTTTTCGTGGTTTTTATCCTGTTGTGATCGATGTTGAAACAGCCGGATTTAACGCCAAAACCGATGCGCTGCTTGAGATTGCCGCCATCACCCTGAAAATGGATGAACAAGGCTGGCTGATGCCGGACACCACATTACATTTCCACGTCGAACCATTTGTCGGCGCAAATTTGCAACCAGAAGCCCTCGCCTTCAACGGCATTGACCCGAACGATCCCGATCGCGGCGCGGTCAGCGAATACGAGGCGCTGCACGAAATTTTTAAAGTTGTACGTAAAGGTATTAAAGCGAGCGGCTGTAACCGCGCCATTATGGTGGCGCACAACGCCAATTTTGATCACAGCTTTATGATGGCCGCCGCAGAACGCGCCTCGCTGAAACGTAACCCGTTCCACCCTTTCGCCACTTTTGACACTGCTGCACTGGCCGGGCTGGCACTCGGACAAACCGTATTGTCAAAGGCTTGCCAGACCGCTGGCATGGACTTCGACAGCACCCAGGCGCACTCCGCGCTGTACGACACCGAACGCACTGCTGTGCTGTTTTGTGAAATCGTCAACCGCTGGAAACGTCTGGGAGGCTGGCCGCTACCTGCCGCCGAAGAGGTGTAATCGAGTCGATGCCTGATGACATGCAATGATTCAGGCATCTATAGTGAGGCTATTCCACGCATCAAGCATGATATTCACGGGGAATAGCGTTAATGGCAGATAATCCAGACCCTTCATCGCTCCTGCCGGACGTGTTTTCACCGGCGACCCGCGACTGGTTTCTTCGCGCCTTTAAACAGCCGACCGCTGTCCAGTCGCAAACCTGGCATGTGGCGGCGCGAGGCGAACATGCGCTGGTGATTGCACCGACTGGCTCCGGGAAAACGCTGGCAGCATTTCTCTACGCCCTCGATCGGCTCTTCCGCGAAGGCGGCGAAGATACCCGCGAGGCGCATAAGCGTAAAACCTCACGCATCCTCTATATTTCACCGATAAAAGCCCTGGGCACCGACGTTCAGCGCAACTTGCAGATCCTGTTGAAGGGTATTGCCGATGAACGGCGGCGGCGCGGCGAAACGGAAGTCAATCTTCGCGTAGGGATCCGTACTGGCGATACGCCTGCACAGGAACGCAGCAAACTCACCCGTAATCCGCCGGATATTCTGATCACCACACCCGAATCACTCTATCTGATGCTGACCTCCCGCGCGCGCGAAACGCTACACGGCGTCGAAACGGTAATTATTGATGAAGTCCACGCGGTAGCGGGCAGTAAACGTGGTGCGCATCTGGCGTTAAGTCTGGAGCGGCTCGATGCGCTGCTCCACACCTCAGCACAGCGAATTGGCCTTTCTGCCACTGTGCGCTCAGCCAGCGATGTGGCAGCATTTCTTGGTGGCGATCGCCCGGTTACGGTAGTCAACCCGCCCGCAATGCGCCATCCGCAGATACGAATTGTCGTACCGGTCGCCAATATGGATGATGTCTCATCGGTCGCCAGCGGCACCGGCGAAGACAGCCATGCCGGCCGGGAAGGCTCCATCTGGCCATATATTGAAACGGGTATCCTTGATGAAGTGTTGCGCCATCGCTCGACCATTGTCTTTACTAATTCACGCGGGCTGGCGGAAAAACTGACGGCACGATTAAATGAGCTTTACGCCGCACGCTTACAGCGTTCCCCGTCTATCGCCGTTGATGCGGCCCATTTCGAGTCGACCTCCGGCGCAACCTCTAACCGTGTACAAAGTAGCGACGTTTTTATTGCCCGCTCACACCACGGCTCCGTCTCTAAAGAACAACGAGCAATCACCGAACAGGCGCTGAAATCGGGTGAATTACGCTGCGTGGTCGCAACCTCCAGTCTTGAACTGGGGATTGATATGGGCGCGGTGGATCTGGTGATTCAGGTGGCAACGCCGCTTTCTGTTGCCAGTGGGTTACAACGCATTGGTCGCGCCGGACATCAGGTTGGCGGTGTATCTAAAGGGCTGTTTTTCCCCCGTACCCGGCGTGATTTAGTCGATTCCGCAGTCATTGTAGAGTGTATGTTCGCAGGCAGGCTGGAAAACCTGACACCACCGCATAATCCTCTCGACGTCCTTGCGCAGCAAACCGTTGCCGCCGCGGCGATGGATGCATTACAGGTAGACGAATGGTACTCCCGCGTACGCCGTGCCGCACCGTGGAAAGATCTGCCAAGACGTGTTTTTGACGCCACGCTGGATATGCTTTCCGGGCGCTATCCCTCTGGCGATTTTTCTGCTTTTCGCCCCAAACTGGTCTGGAACAGGGAGACCGGGATATTGACCGCCCGACCTGGCGCTCAATTGTTGGCGGTTACCAGCGGCGGCACCATTCCGGATCGTGGCATGTATAGCGTGTTATTACCCGAAGGTGAAGAAAAGGCCGGTTCGCGGCGGGTGGGTGAACTGGATGAGGAGATGGTATATGAGTCGCGGGTGAACGACATTATCACTCTCGGCGCTACCTCATGGCGGATCCAGCAAATCACCCGCGATCAGGTGATTGTGACTCCTGCTCCGGGTCGTTCTGCCCGGCTCCCCTTCTGGCGTGGTGAAGGTAACGGACGTCCGGCTGAATTAGGCGAGATGATCGGCGATTTTCTTCATTTACTGGCGGATGGCGCGTTCTTTTCCGGGACTATTCCCCCGTGGCTGGCAGAAGAAAATACGAACGCCAATATTCAGGGGTTGATTGACGAGCAACGCAACGCGACGGGCATCGTTCCGGGGAGTCGCCATCTGGTCCTCGAACGGTGCCGTGATGAAATTGGCGACTGGCGTATTATTTTGCACTCTCCCTATGGAAGACGGGTGCATGAACCCTGGGCGCTGGCGATTGCCGGGCGAATACATGCCCTATGGGGCGCTGACGCGTCTGTGGTCGCCAGTGATGACGGCATTGTTGCGCGCATTCCTGACACTGATGGTAAATTGCCCGACGCCGCGATTTTTTTGTTTGAACCAGAAAAGTTGCTGCAAATTGTCCGCGAGGCGGTAGGCAGCTCGGCACTTTTCGCCGCCCGTTTTCGCGAATGCGCCGCGCGGGCATTATTAATGCCGGGCCGCACGCCGGGCCATCGCACCCCGCTTTGGCAACAACGGCTGCGCGCCAGTCAGTTGCTGGAAATCGCTCAGGGATATCCGGATTTTCCGGTCATTCTCGAAACCCTACGCGAATGTCTGCAAGATGTTTATGATCTTCCCGCACTGGAACGTTTGATGCGTCGCCTGAACGGTGGCGAAATTCAAATATCCGATATAACGACCACTACGCCCTCGCCTTTCGCCACAAGTTTATTGTTCGGCTATGTCGCGGAATTTATGTACCAGAGCGACGCCCCGCTGGCAGAGCGCCGGGCATCCGTACTGTCGCTGGACAGCGAGTTACTGCGCAATCTACTCGGACAGGTCGATCCGGGGGAATTACTCGACCCGCAGGTCATTCGCCAGGTGGAAGAAGAGTTGCAACGACTGGCTCCTGGCAGAAGAGCGAAAGGTGAAGAAGGATTGTTCGACCTGCTGCGCGAACTGGGGCCAATGACCGTTGAAGACCTGGCGCAACGGCATACAGGCAGCAGTGAAGAGGTTGCGTCGTATCTGGAAAATCTTCTTGCAGTAAAACGAATCTTCCCTGCGATGATTAGCGGACAGGAGCGTCTTGCCTGTATGGATGATGCCGCCAGGCTGCGTGATGCCCTCGGCGTACGACTACCAGAGTCATTGCCAGAGATTTATTTACATAGAGTCAGTTACCCGCTTCGCGACCTCTTTCTGCGCTATCTCCGGGCTCATGCTCTGGTCACGGCTGAACAACTGGCTCATGAGTTTAGTCTCGGTATTGCCATTGTCGAAGAGCAGCTTCAGCAACTGCGTGAACAGGGTCTGGTGATGAATCTGCAACAAGACATCTGGGTGAGCGATGAAGTATTTCGTCGTCTGCGTTTGCGCTCGCTGCAAGCCGCCAGAGAAGCGACGCGTCCCGTTGCAGCCACGACCTATGCGCGATTGCTGCTGGAACGTCAGGGCGTATTACCCGCCACCGATGGTAGCCCGGCGCTCTTTGCCTCAACATCGCCAGGCGTTTATGAGGGCGTAGATGGCGTGATGCGGGTGATCGAACAGCTTGCCGGAGTCGGTTTACCCGCCTCACTCTGGGAAAGCCAGATCCTGCCTGCCCGCGTACGCGACTATTCGCCAGAAATGCTCGATGAATTACTGGCAACCGGAGCGGTTATCTGGTCGGGACAAAAAAAAGCTGGGTGAAGATGACGGCCTGGTGGCACTGCATCTACAGAAATATGCCGCAGAATCGTTCACTCCCGCCGAAGCGGATCAGGCGAATCGTTCGGCGCTGCAGCAAGCGATAATCGCTGTTCTGGCTGACGGAGGAGCCTGGTTTGCACAACAAATCAGCCAACGGATACGCGATAAAATCGGCGAATCGGTTGATTCCTCGGCACTGCAAGAGGCGTTATGGGCGCTGGTCTGGCAAGGCGTCATTACCAGCGATATTTGGGCACCGTTACGCGCCCTCACCCGCAGCAGTTCCAACGCACGCACCTCAACTCGCCGCAGTCACCGGGCTCGTCGTGGGCGTCCTGTCTATGCACAACCCGTCTCGCCGCGGGTATCTTACAACACACCAAATCTGGCTGGACGCTGGTCGTTATTGCAGGTGGAGCCACTAAACGATACCGAAAGGATGCTGGCGCTGGCGGAAAATATGCTCGACCGCTACGGCATCATCAGTCGTCAGGCGGTGATAGCCGAAAATATCCCTGGCGGGTTTCCATCGATGCAAACACTTTGTCGAAGTATGGAAGACTCCGGGCGAATTATGCGAGGTCGTTTTGTAGAAGGTCTGGGTGGCGCGCAATTCGCTGAACGTCTGACTATTGACCGATTGCGCGATCTGGCGACACAAGCCACGCAAACACGCCACTATACACCAGTGGCGCTCTCCGCCAACGATCCGGCTAATGTGTGGGGAAATCTTCTGCCCTGGCCTGCACATCCGGCAGCGCTGGTACCAACGCGTCGGGCGGGTGCGCTGGTGGTCGTTTCTGGCGGCAAATTGTTACTCTATCTGCCGCAAGGCGGCAAAAAAATGCTGGTCTGGCAGGAAAAGGAGGAATTACTCGCCCCAGAGATTTTCCAGGCGCTGACCACCGCACTGCGTCGCGAACCAAGGCTGCGCTTTACGCTAACAGAAGTGAATGATCTTCCGGTCCGGCAAACGCCGATGTTTACGCTGCTGCGTGAGGCGGGATTTTCAAGTTCGCCACAAGGGCTGGATTGGGGATAGTTGACATCCTCCACGCCCTGAAAGACGTGGTTCCCTGCTACGTTCAA
>NZ_JBQZXE010000027.1:0-35193 GCF_053555855.1 Shigella sp. SIG3 | reverse complement strand
CTCTTCAACCGAACCGGCTGTTTGTGTGAAGTGATTCACATCCGCCGTGTCGATGAAGGCGCATTATAGGGAGTTCTCCGCAGGCCGCAATAGAAAAATTGCAGAAAAATGACTGACTGCTGCATTCCCCAGCAAAACCCCGCTTTATACCTTTTTACGCACAGAGTTATCCACAATCATCAATGTAATTTCTGTATTTTTCCCACGGTAACCACTGTCAAAATTGTGATCACCATTGAAAGAGAAAAATTCGCGAGCGTTGCGCAAACGTTTTCGTTACAATGCGGGCGAAAAATAAGGATGCCCCGTTAGGGGCGTTAGCTGAGTTTTTCGCGAAAAATTCAGCTAACGCTCTCTGTAATAGTCAAACCCAAGGGATTTACCATGCAACAACGTCGTCCAGTCCGCCGCGCTCTGCTCAGTGTTTCTGACAAAGCCGGTATCGTCGAATTCGCCCAGGCACTTTCCGCACGCGGTGTGGAGCTGCTGTCTACAGGGGGCACTGCCCGTCTGTTAGCAGAAAAAGGTCTGCCGGTAACCGAAGTTTCCGATTACACCGGTTTCCCGGAGATGATGGATGGACGCGTGAAGACCCTGCATCCGAAAGTACATGGTGGCATTCTGGGCCGTCGCGGCCAGGACGATGCCATTATGGAAGAACATCAGATCCAGCCTATCGATATGGTGGTTGTTAACCTGTATCCGTTCGCCCAGACTGTTGCTCGTGAAGGCTGCTCGCTGGAAGATGCGGTTGAGAACATCGATATCGGCGGCCCGACCATGGTGCGCTCCGCCGCTAAGAACCATAAAGATGTCGCAATCGTGGTGAAGAGCAGCGACTACGACGCCATTATTAAAGAGATGGATGACAACGAAGGATCGCTGACGCTTGCAACCCGTTTCGACCTCGCCATCAAAGCCTTCGAACACACTGCCGCCTACGACAGCATGATTGCCAACTACTTCGGCAGCATGGTTCCGGCGTACCACGGTGAAAGCAAAGAAGCCGCCGGTCGCTTCCCACGCACGCTGAACCTGAACTTCATTAAGAAGCAGGATATGCGTTACGGCGAGAACAGCCACCAGCAGGCTGCCTTCTATATAGAAGAGAATGTGAAAGAAGCCTCCGTTGCTACCGCAACCCAGGTTCAGGGTAAAGCCCTCTCTTATAACAACATCGCCGATACCGATGCGGCGCTGGAGTGCGTGAAAGAGTTCGCCGAGCCGGCATGTGTGATTGTGAAGCACGCCAACCCTTGCGGTGTAGCTATCGGCAATTCCATTCTTGATGCTTACGATCGCGCGTACAAAACCGACCCAACCTCCGCATTCGGCGGCATCATTGCCTTTAACCGCGAGCTGGATGCGGAAACCGCACAGGCCATCATTTCTCGTCAGTTTGTCGAAGTGATTATTGCGCCTTCCGCCAGCGAAGAAGCCCTGAAAATCACCGCCGCCAAGCAGAACGTACGCGTTCTGACCTGCGGTCAGTGGGGCGAGCGTGTTCCGGGTCTTGATTTCAAACGCGTGAACGGCGGTCTGCTGGTTCAGGATCGTGACCTGGGGATGGTCGGTGCGGAAGAACTGCGCGTCGTCACCCAACGTCAGCCGACCGAACAGGAACTGCGTGATGCGCTGTTCTGCTGGAAAGTGGCGAAATTCGTGAAATCCAATGCTATCGTCTATGCCAAAAACAATATGACCATCGGTATTGGCGCGGGCCAGATGAGCCGCGTGTACTCCGCGAAAATCGCCGGTATTAAAGCTGCCGATGAAGGCCTGGAAGTGAAAGGTTCCTCGATGGCTTCTGACGCGTTCTTCCCGTTCCGCGACGGTATTGATGCCGCCGCCGCTGCGGGCGTGACCTGCGTAATCCAGCCTGGCGGTTCCATCCGTGATGACGAAGTGATTGCCGCCGCCGACGAGCACGGTATTGCGATGCTCTTCACCGACATGCGCCACTTCCGCCATTAATGGAGCAATAGATGAAAGTATTAGTGATTGGTAACGGCGGGCGCGAGCACGCGCTGGCCTGGAAAGCGGCCCAGTCGCCGCTGGTTGAGACTGTTTTTGTTGCTCCGGGTAATGCAGGCACTGCGCTGGAACCCGCGCTGCAAAACGTTGCTATCGGCGTGACCGATATCCCGGCGCTGTTGGATTTCGCACAAAACGAAAAGATTGATCTGACCATCGTCGGCCCGGAAGCGCCGCTGGTGAAAGGCGTGGTCGATACCTTCCGCGCCGCCGGGCTGAAAATCTTCGGCCCAACCGCAGGTGCGGCCCAACTGGAAGGCTCAAAAGCGTTTACCAAAGATTTCCTGGCCCGCCATAAGATCCCTACGGCGGAATACCAGAACTTCACCGAGGTAGAACCTGCGCTGGTGTATCTGCGTGAGAAAGGCGCGCCAATCGTCATTAAAGCGGACGGTCTGGCTGCCGGGAAAGGCGTTATCGTGGCGATGACGCTGGAAGAAGCGGAAGCGGCTGTTCACGATATGCTGGCGGGCAACGCTTTTGGCGACGCGGGTCATCGCATCGTTATCGAAGAGTTCCTCGATGGCGAAGAAGCGAGCTTTATCGTGATGGTGGACGGCGAGCATGTGCTGCCGATGGCTACCAGCCAGGATCACAAACGCGTAGGCGATAAAGATAACGGACCAAACACCGGCGGGATGGGCGCTTACTCCCCCGCGCCGGTAGTAACCGATGAAGTTCATCAGCGCACCATGGAACGTATCATCTGGCCAACCGTGAAAGGCATGGCGGCGGAAGGCAACACCTACACCGGTTTTCTCTATGCGGGCCTGATGATCGACAAACAGGGCAATCCGAAGGTTATTGAATTTAACTGCCGCTTTGGCGATCCGGAAACCCAGCCGATTATGCTGCGCATGAAGTCCGATCTGGTTGAGCTCTGCCTGGCGGCCTGTGAAGGCAAACTGGACGAGAAAACGTCAGAGTGGGATGAACGTGCTTCTCTCAGCGTGGTGATGGCTGCGGGTGGATATCCGGGCGATTACCGCACCGGCGATGTGATCCACGGCCTGCCGCTGGAAGAAGTGGCTGACGGCAAAGTGTTCCACGCGGGCACAAAACTGGCGGATGACGAGCAGGTGGTAACCAGCGGCGGGCGCGTACTGTGCGTCACCGCGCTGGGTCATACCGTGGCAGAAGCGCAGAAACGCGCCTACGCCTTAATGACCGATATCCACTGGGATGATTGCTTCTGCCGGAAAGATATCGGTTGGCGCGCCATCGAACGCGAGCAGAACTAACGCGACAGTTTTGCCAATAGCGTTTTGCGCGTGATCCCTAACTGACGGGCGGCTTCGGTTTTGTTGCCGCCCGTTTTCTCCAGCGCCGCCAGAATCACCTCTTTTTCCACTTCCACCAGCGGCTGAATATCCTGACTTTGCCCCAGCGGGATCGGCGTACTGGCAATCGCCAGCGGCAGCTCGCGTTCGGAAATATATTCCCCGGTCAGCAGCACCACCGCCCGTTCCACCGCGTTTTCCAGTTCACGAATATTTCCCGGCCAGTCGTAGTGGATCAGCAAATCCATCGCCTGTGGCGTAAAGCCTTTTACCGCCTTGCGATTACGCTCGGCAAAGCGCTGAAGAAAATGGCCAGCCAGCAGAGGGATATCTTCCCGCCGTTGCCGCAGCGATGGTACTTCAATCGCCACCACATTCAGGCGATAGTAGAGATCCTGGCGAAAACGCCCGGCATTCACCTCTGCGGCAAGATCGCGATGAGTCGCCGCAATCAGCCGGACATCAACCGAGATAGTCTGGTTGCTACCGACACGCTGAACTTCGCGCTCCTGAATCGCACGCAGCAGACGCACCTGCATCATCGGCGAGATATCGCCAATTTCATCGAGAAACAGCGTGCCGCCGTCCGCCTCAACAAAGCGCCCTTCCCGGCGTTTATCGGCTCCAGTAAACGCCCCTTTTTCGTGACCGAACAATTCAGATTCCAGCAAGGATTCGTTGAGTGCCGCACAGTTGAGCGTTACCAGCGGTTTTTCGCTACGTGCGCTACTGGCGTGAATCGCCCTGGCGACCAGCTCTTTACCGGTGCCGGAATCGCCGTGGATCAGCACCGTGGCTTCCGATGGCGCGACGAGGGCGATTTCACTGAGCAGGTGTTGCATCGCCGGGCTTTTACCGACCATACCGAACTGGCTGGCAGTCACCGCAGGTGTTTCAGCATCAATACTGTGCGTATGCGCGAGCGCCTTTTCCAGCGTCGCCTGTAGGTTATCGAAATCCAGCGGCTTGATGAGATAATCCAGCGCCCCAGTTTTCAGTGCCTCTACCGCCGTCTCGACGCTGGAGTACGCAGTCATAATCAGCACCGGAATTGCCGGGTTTAACGCTTTGATCTCTTTCAGCGTGGCGATGCCGTCCATCTCCGCCATTCGCACATCGCAAAGCACAAGATCAAAAACCTGTTCCCGCACCTGCTCCAGCGCCTGTCGCCCGCTGTTCGCCAGCGCGACGTTATAGCCCCAGCCGCGCAGTAAAGCCTGCAAAATAGTGCAGTGGCTAATGTCATCATCCACCACCAGAATATCGATATTATCGTGCGTCATCCTTGTGGGTCCTTACGCGTAATATTGACCGGAAGCCAGAGGGTGAACGTTGAGCCTTTTCCCTCCTGGCTTGCGACCTGAATTGTACCACCGTGTTGTTCAACAATATTATGCACGACCGCCAGCCCCAATCCGGTGCCTTCGGCTTTGGTGGTGAAGTACGGAGTGAAGATGGCTTCAAGCTGATCTGCCGCAATTCCCTTACCGCTGTCGGTAACGCTGATTTTCACGCCCGCGCCGCTTTCGCTGGCCGTCACGCTAATCACGCCATGCTGACCAATCGCCTGAATAGCATTGAGATAGAGATTCAACAGGACCTGAGTCAGCCTGTCCGGATCGGCCTGAATTTCCGGTAATGTGTCGTTGGCGGTAAAGCGTAACTGGATCTCCCGGCTGTTTGCATCCTGGCTTACCAGCTGTAATGAGTGGTTAATCAGCGTGTTGAGATCCACCGCCTGCAAAGCCAGATGCGTTGGCTTAACCAGTTCCAGCAACTCGCTTACCACGCGGTTTAAACGGTCGGCCTCTTTCGCCATCACCTGCGCCAGTTGATGCGCTTCTCCCCCTGCAGGCGCGCGCTCGGCAAAGTATTTCGCCAGTCCTTTAATCGAGGAAAGTGGGTTACGGATTTCGTGGGCAACGCCTGCCGCAAGATGCCCCAGCGCCACCAGCTTCTCTTTGCGCTTCATTTCATCTTGTAGAAGCTGGCGCGAGCGCAGATAGCGGCGATACCAGAAGAATGACAATACGCTTGCCAGCAAGACCGTCGCCAGGGCGAAGAGAATAATCAGGGTGTTTCTCTGCTCACGATCTTCGGCACTCACAATATTACTGGCGTCGAAAGCGATGAAAATTGCTTGTGGTGTCGCGGCATACTGCTGCATATGGCGCATCCGGTGCATTCCAGCAGCAAACATCGGTTGAAACTGGCGATAAATTTCCAGAACAGGCTCGCCGTCTGCGCTATCGATCCGCCGCCACGCTTCTTCATCTCCCGGATGTAACTGCTGCATTTCCTGAGGGGAATAAAGCTGTTTTCCCACCATGCCGGAGTTGCTATGCATCACGATTGTTCCTTGTTCATCCGTGACCGCAAACCAACGTACTCCAGGCTGCCCGGCCATTTCTTCCAGTAAGGCCTGCTGCTGCGCATGATGCATGCGCATCCCCATGCCGACGCGCGAGCCGGATTCAAGAGCGCGAATAAGTACACTGCCTTTTTCCAGCAGCGTTTGTCTGGCGGCGGCAGTCTCGCGCCCATAATCGCGAATCACCGTCACCGCAAACAACCCTACCAGCCCAACAATGACCACGGGGAGGATCGCGCTTAACCATTTAGCTAAGGAGTCTTTAGAACGTTGCATAAAACGCATCTTCTTCTTTGCCTGCTCATCCCTTTCTGACAGCAGAAATCATGCCATCTTTTATCAGCGCTTACCCTGCGCTGTAACACAAAGGCTTAAGTTTCAATGAGTAAAAATGACTCGCTACCCGCAGCAGGCGAGTCATTTTTACTCGTTTATCATGCCAGATTACCCGTCATATCAGCGTTTCATCGTTGGCACGGAAGATGCAATACCCGAAGTAAGACAACCACTGGAGGATTAACCATGAAACGGAACACGAAAATTGCCCTGGTAATGATGGCGCTTTCAGCAATGGCGATGGGATCGACATCTGCATTTGCTCACGGCGGACACGGTATGTGGCAGCAAAATGCCGCGCCTTTGACCAGCGAACAACAGACAGCGTGGCAGAAAATCCATAATGACTTTTACGCTCAAAGCAGCGCACTGCAACAGCAACTGGTGACGAAGCGTTATGAATACAATGCCCTGTTAGCCGCGAACCCACCGGATAGCAGCAAAATTAACGCGGTCGCCAAAGAGATGGAGAATTTGCGTCAGTCGTTAGATGAGTTACGGGTGAAACGAGATATCGCGATGGCTGAAGCGGGTATTCCGCGCGGAGCCGGAATGGGCATGGGCTACGGCGGCTGCGGTGGTGGCGGTCATATGGGTATGGGCCACTGGTAAATCAGAACGTTTTCTCGTTGGGTTGCCAGCGACAGAAATCAGAGTTTGCCACTAACAGTAATTGCGAACCTTCGGGCGCTTCCAGCCATGCCACGCTGACATCAACAGAAGAGCGGCTCTGGCGGCGCTCGATATGCGCTATCGCCTGCGAATCTAAATCAGGTTTAATGGTTTGCCCTTCGCAGGTGGTCACGGTCTGTTCCATCGCATGCCAGCGCCCCTGGCGCAGCACGACTCTCCCCTGACGTAAGGCATCGCTAATCTGGCGGATCTGATCAGCACGATAACGGTATAAATCGATTTGGTCGTTAGAAAGCTGCTGCTTTTCCCCATCGGATTCACGTTGCATAAAGCTCAGATCGCCGCGATCGTCAAAACTCGCGCGAATGTTCACCGGCGGTTTGCTGTAAACATTGATATTGATGAGCGTGAGGTTATCGCCCTGCCAGCGATACTCTCGCGTCGTGGTATCGCCACTGCGCCACGGGCTAAACACGGCAAGCAGATGCACATTATCGCCGCTGTCTTTTCGCCAGATGCGTACCGCGCCCTGGTCTTCAGCAAATCCACTGGCGGTAAAGGGAGGAAGTGAAGAGTTGTGGCTACAGGCAGTGAGAAACAGCGCACCTGCCAGCATCAATGATCGACGCCAGAAAGACAAAAGGGGTGAAACCACCCCTTCGTTAAAACTGTTCACTGCCACGCAATCTTACTTAACTGCGTCTTTCAGTGCCTTGCCAGAAACAAATGCCGGTACGTTAGCTGCGGCAATTTTGATTTCTTTACCGGTCTGCGGGTTGCGGCCAGTACGCTCAGCGCGATGGTTCACTTTGAAGGTACCGAAACCAACCAGTTGTACAGCATCGCCTTCTTTCAGAGACTCAGTAATTGCAGCCAGAGTGGACTCCAGAGCAGCTTTAGCCTGGGTTTTGGACAGTTCTGCTTTCTCTGCAATTACATCAATCAGTTGAGTCTTGTTCATAAGTTATCCTTACAATGTGTTTATCGCTTGCTAAGCATCGAGTGCGACGGAAATGCCAGAATAGCACTCTCCTGCATACACGCACCGATAGCCACTTTTTTTCGCCCCCCAAATGTAGACCAGACGGGGGGCGAAAGGGAAGACTCCAGGTACGACAAATCAGGCGTTAAATCACGTTTTCTGGTCTTATTGCTGAAAAATTATACCAATATTGCTCTCACCCGACTCACGCAGGTCTGCCCTAAGGCCTTTTATCAGCTCGATATCGCGTTCTTCGCACTCAGCTAAAAGTCGGAATATTTCCCACTGAATGTCCCATTCTTGCTCTACAGCTGGGTTTTCTTTAAGCTCTTCATCGCTCATTTCGCGACCAGCCTGAGTCATTTCCAGCATCGCAACGGTCGTGATGGAGGTCTTACTCACTTCCACCGCGTGTTCGAGCGTTTCACCACTCAAACGCGAATGGACCAGTTCACTTAACGCCACGCAGGCATCGATTGCCGGATAAACGCCGTACAGATCGAAATCGTCGGCTGAAGGAATCGCTTCTTCAAATTTCTCCAGTTGGCTGTCGAAATTTACTTTTGCGTCTTTAACGGTCAGCGTTTCCCAGATGAGATCGAGAATACGACGGTAAATTTGCCCATCACCAAAACCGGTTTGCTGGCAGAACATGGCGTAATTGGGGTACATGCGTTCGCATAAGCAAGCCATGAAAGTGACATGCTGCCAGCTTTCCAGGCGCTCCAGACGCAGATGAATTGGGTTTTGTAACATGTTGAGTTCTCAAATACGGAAATTATCCGCAGTTTACCTGAATTAGGGCTGATTTGCTGTATAGCGCACGAACGCCGGACGTTCCGAGGCCACCGCGTCCGCCCAGCGCGTTGGCTCCGGCAGACGATAGCCTTTCATGCAGCGTTGTACCCACGCCAGCGCGCTGTCCACGCTGACCCGATGGCCGGTAGCGATAAACAACGGGTTACAGCGCGCTTTGCTGCGCCAGACCCAGGCCAGCTGCTCGCCTTTATCCATCAGTGGGGCCAGCGCGCCCGGTTTGCTGGAGAGCGGTTCGAATTTACCGCAGAGCCGTTTTTTCGCCACGCCAATGGTCGGCACATCCACCAATAAGCCAAAATGGCTGGCGACGCCAAGACGGCGAGGATGCGAGATCCCATGACCATCGACAAACACTAAATCCGGCTTTTGCGACAGCATCTCCCACGCTGCCAGCAGCGCAGGATATTCGCGGAAGGAAAGAAAACCTGGAATGTAAGGCATGGTGGTGGCGATGCGGGCAACTTTATACTCCACCAGCTCAAGCGAGGGATATTTCAGCAGCACCATCGCCGCTCGCGTCACTTCTCCGCCCTGCTCAAACCCGACATCGGCTCCGGCGATCAGATCCGGTGGATCTTTATCGAGTCGATCCTCGCAGATCACAGAAGAAGCCAGTTCGATTTGTTGAGCGCGTAATGACGCGAGATCCATAATCGCTCCTTAGAGCCTGGTTCAACAGGCGTAATTGTTGAAGGCAGTTTGAGGCCGGACAGCGCGGAAAAACCGGAGCGTACACGTAGTACGTGAGGATTTTGAGCACTGCCCGGCCTCAAAATGGCAAATAAAATAGCCTGATGGATCAGGCTCTTAGCGGTGATACTGTTCAGACAGTCGATGCACTGCCTCCACGAACACGCCAGCATGTTCTGGCGGCACATCCTGATGAATGCCGTGACCAAGGTTAAAGACATGACCTTCGCCGTGACCGAAACCTGCAAGTATAGTCGCTACTTCTTCTTCAATGCGGGCAGGCGGCGCGTACAGCATCGACGGATCCATATTACCCTGCAACGCGACTTTATTGCCCACACGGCGGCGCGCATCGGCGATGTCCGTTGTCCAGTCGAGGCCCAGCGCATCGCAACCGGTTTCAGCCATGGCTTCCAGCCACTGTCCGCCGCCTTTGGTAAACAGCGTGACTGGCACGCGGCGACCGTCGTTTTCACGCAGTAAACCATCAACAATTTTATGCATGTAATAGAGCGAGAACTGTTGATAATCGCGCCCGGTAAGCACGCCGCCCCAGGTGTCGAAAATCATCACTGCCTGAGCACCGGCTTTAATCTGCGCATTCAGATACAAAGTGACGCTTTTCGCCAGTTTATCGAGCAGAGCGTGCAGCGCCTGCGGATCGGCATACATCATTTTTTTGATCACGGTGAAGGCTTTGCTGCTGCCGCCTTCCACCATGTAGGTTGCCAGCGTCCACGGGCTGCCGGAAAAACCAATCAGCGGCACTTCGCCTTTCAGTTCGTGACGAATGGTACGCACCGCGTTCATCACGTAACCCAGCTCATCTTCCGGGTCCGGAATTGGCAGTTTATCGACGTCGGCTTTGCAGGTGACTGGCGAGGTAAAACGCGGACCTTCTCCGGCTTCAAAATAGAGCCCTAACCCCATCGCGTCCGGCACGGTGAGGATATCGGAAAAGAGGATCGCCGCATCCAGCGGGTAGCGACGCAGCGGTTGCAAAGTCACTTCGCACGCCAGCTCGGCGTTTTTGCACAGCGACATAAAATCGCCCGCCTGGGCGCGCGTGGCTTTATATTCCGGTAGATAGCGACCCGCCTGGCGCATCATCCATACTGGAGTGACATCAACGGGCTGGCGCAGCAGCGCCCGCAGATAACGATCGTTTTTAAGTTCGGTCATTTTGGCTGTTCCTTAGTGCGTCAGGCGGTCAGTGTATCATCACTCATACTCTGCCCGACACATCGCCACAGTATCTTCTATCAGACGGCGCGCTACGGTGCCGGGCGGCGGGAGTAACGGCAAATCGTCATAGCGATACCAGTTCGCCTCGAGCAATTCTTTCGGGTCGATCACGATGTCGCCGCTGTCATATTCCGCCATAAACGCGGTCATTAAAGACTGAGGAAACGGCCACGGCTGAGAAGTCACGTAACGCAAGTTTTTAACTTTAATTCCGCTCTCTTCCATCACTTCCCGCGCGACTGCCTGCTCGAGGGTTTCGCCCACTTCGACGAATCCGGCAAGTACTGTATGGACACCGTTACGATGGCGGGTATGCTGGGCGAGGAGGATCGAATCATCGCGACGGATGGCAACAATAATGCAGGGGGCGATTTGCGGGTAGTAACGCTCACGGCAATGGCTGCACAGCATCGCCCATTCGGTTTTGCTCGGATACATTTCATGCCCGCAGTAACCACAGTATTTATGCGATCGGTAAAACTCCGCCAGTTGCACGCCACGTCCGGCCAGTTGAAACAGCCCAACATCGAGATCAATGACCTGACGTACCGACCCCATATCGTGACGCCGCTGCTGTTGTATTAACCAAACAGGTTCCCCCTGCCATTCGCCGATTTGTAGTGCGCGCTGACCCACAAGATCGAAATTTGCCGCTTCGCCATATGGCAATTCTCCCTTCGGCAACCATAATTTTTGTTCATGGCTGACGACCCACCAGCCGTGATCTAATTTTTCAATTATACGATCCATAGCTCTTGCACTACCTTTGCATCACTGGCATGTTTAACATGGTTTTTACATTTCTCACTGAGCAGTTTTTGAATACAAACTTGCGGAGTCAATCATGCTTAACCAGCTCGATAACCTGACGGAGCGCGTCAGAGGAAGTAACAAACTGGTTGATCGCTGGCTACATGTACGTAAGCATCTGCTCGTGGCTTACTACAATCTGGTTGGCATTAAGCCTGGCAAAGAATCGTACATGAGGCTAAACGAAAAAGCCCTTGATGATTTTTGTCAGAGCCTGGTCGATTACTTGTCTGCCGGACATTTCAGTATTTATGAGCGCATTCTTCATAAGCTGGAAGGCAACGGGCAACTCGCGCGCGCCGCGAAGATTTGGCCGCAACTCGAAGCCAATACCCAACAGATTATGGATTACTACGATTCCAGCCTGGAAACCGCCATCGATCATGATAATTACCTTGAGTTTCAACAGGTTTTATCTGACATCGGCGAGGCGCTGGAAGCGCGCTTTGTGCTGGAAGATAAGCTGATTCTGCTGGTGCTTGACGCCGCCCGCGTCAAACATCCTGCTTGAGTTCTGCGCTGTTAACGCGTAATTTACATTCAACGCCCCGTTTGTGGGGGCTAATTTCTTGTCGGAGTGCCTTAACTGGCTGAGACCGTTTATTCGGGATCCGCGGAACCTGATCAGGCTAATACCTGCGAAGGGAACAAGAGTTAATCTGCTATCGCATCGCCTTTGCGGCGATCGTCTCTTGCTTCATCCGTCGTCTGACAAGCCACGTCCTTAACTTTTTGGAATGAGCTATGTCTGCAACAAAACTGACCCGCCGCGAACAACGCGCCCGGGCCCAACATTTTATCGACACCCTGGAAGGCACCGCCTTTCCCAACTCAAAACGCATTTATATCACTGGCACACACCCCGGCGTGCGCGTGCCGATGCGTGAGATCCAGCTTAGCCCGACGCTAATTGGCGGTAGCAAAGAACAGCCGCAGTACGAAGAAAACGAAGCGATTCCGGTCTACGACACCTCCGGCCCGTATGGTGATCCGCAGATCGCCATTAACGTGCAGCAAGGGCTGGCAAAACTACGCCAGCCGTGGATCGATGCGCGCGCCGATACCGAAGAACTTACCGTGCGCAGTTCCGATTACACCAGAACGCGGCTGGCAGATGATGGTCTCGACGAGCTACGTTTTAGCGGCTTATTAACGCCAAAACGCGCCAAAACAGGACGCCGTGTCACCCAACTGCACTACGCCCGCCAGGGCATCATCACGCCGGAAATGGAATTCATCGCCATCCGCGAGAATATGGGCCGCGAGCGCATCCGTAGCGAGGTTTTACGCCACCAGCATCCGGGAATGAGCTTTGGCGCACATCTGCCGGAAAATATCACTGCGGAATTTGTCCGTGATGAAGTTGCTGCCGGACGTGCGATTATCCCGGCCAACATTAATCATCCGGAATCGGAGCCGATGATTATTGGCCGTAACTTCCTGGTAAAAGTTAACGCCAATATCGGCAACTCGGCGGTCACCTCTTCCATCGAAGAAGAAGTGGAAAAGCTGGTATGGTCCACGCGCTGGGGAGCGGATACGGTGATGGATCTCTCCACCGGTCGCTATATTCACGAAACCCGCGAGTGGATTTTGCGTAACAGTCCGGTGCCGATCGGTACAGTGCCGATCTACCAGGCGCTGGAGAAGGTTAACGGGATCGCCGAAGATCTTACCTGGGAAGCGTTCCGCGACACGCTGCTGGAACAGGCCGAGCAAGGTGTGGATTACTTCACTATCCATGCGGGCGTACTGCTGCGCTATGTGCCGATGACCGCGAAACGCCTGACCGGTATCGTCTCTCGCGGCGGTTCGATTATGGCGAAATGGTGCCTCTCCCATCATCAGGAAAATTTCCTCTATCAACACTTCCGCGAAATTTGTGAAATCTGTGCCGCTTATGACGTTTCGCTGTCGCTGGGCGACGGTCTGCGCCCCGGTTCTATTCAGGACGCCAACGATGAAGCGCAGTTTGCCGAATTGCATACGCTGGGCGAACTGACCAAAATCGCCTGGGAATATGACGTACAGGTGATGATTGAAGGCCCAGGCCATGTGCCGATGCAGATGATCCACCGCAATATGACCGAGGAGTTAGAGCACTGCCACGAAGCGCCGTTTTACACTCTGGGGCCGCTAACTACCGATATTGCACCGGGCTATGACCACTTCACGTCGGGGATTGGTGCGGCGATGATTGGCTGGTTTGGCTGCGCGATGCTCTGTTACGTAACGCCAAAAGAGCATCTGGGTCTGCCCAATAAAGAAGATGTTAAGCAGGGGCTTATCACTTATAAGATTGCCGCCCACGCTGCTGACCTGGCAAAAGGGCATCCGGGCGCGCAAATTCGCGATAACGCCATGTCGAAAGCCCGCTTCGAATTTCGCTGGGAAGACCAGTTTAATCTGGCCCTCGACCCGTTTACCGCCCGCGCTTATCACGATGAAACCCTGCCCCAAGAGTCCGGCAAAGTCGCCCATTTTTGCTCCATGTGTGGGCCAAAATTCTGCTCGATGAAAATCAGCCAGGAAGTACGCGATTACGCCGCCGCGCAAACCATTGAAGTGGGAATGGCGGATATGTCGGAGAACTTCCGTGCCAGAGGCGGAGAAATCTACCTGCATAAGGAGGAAGCGTGATGTATCAGCCTGATTTTCCTCCTGTACCTTTTCGTTTAGGACTGTACCCGGTGGTGGACAGCGTACAGTGGATCGAACGTCTGTTGGATGCAGGCGTACGTACTCTCCAGCTACGCATCAAAGATCGGCGCGATGAAGAGGTGGAAGCCGATGTCGTGGCGGCAATTGCGCTGGGCCGCCGCTATAACGCGCGATTGTTTATCAACGATTACTGGCGGCTCGCGATCAAGCATCAGGCGTATGGCGTCCATTTGGGGCAGGAAGATTTGCAAGCCACCGATCTCAATGCCATCCGCGCGGCAGGCCTGCGGCTGGGCGTTTCGACACATGACGATATGGAAATCGACGTCGCGCTGGCAGCACGCCCCTCTTATATCGCGCTGGGACATGTGTTCCCGACGCAAACCAAACAGATGCCTTCTGCACCGCAGGGGCTGGAACAGTTGGCACGGCATGTTGAGCGCCTGGCGGATTATCCCACCGTGGCGATTGGCGGTATCAGTCTGGCACGCGCGCCTGCGGTGATAGCAACGGGTGTCGGCAGTATCGCCGTCGTCAGCGCCATTACTCAAGCCGCAGACTGGCGTTTGGCAACGGCACAGTTGCTGGAAATTGCAGGAGTTGGCGATGAATGACCGTGACTTTATGCGTTATAGCCGCCAAATTCTGCTCGACGATATCGCTCTTGACGGGCAGCAAAAACTGCTCGACAGCCAGGTGCTGATTATTGGTCTTGGCGGGCTGGGTACACCTGCTGCGCTATACCTGGCAGGGGCTGGCGTCGGGACGCTGGTACTGGCAGATGACGACGATGTGCATTTAAGCAATCTGCAACGACAAATCCTCTTTACCACTGCAGATATCAACAGCCCGAAATCGCAGGTCAGCCAACAGCGACTGACACAGTTGAATCCCGACATTCAACTGACAGCATTACAACAACGGTTAACGGGTGAGGCGTTGAAAGATGCGGTTGCACAAGCCGATGTGGTGCTCGACTGTACCGACAATATGGCGACTCGCCAGGAGATTAATGCCGCCTGCGTGGCACTCAACACGCCGCTTATCACCGCCAGCGCGGTCGGATTTGGCGGTCAGTTGATGGTACTGACACCGCCCTGGGAGCAGGGGTGTTACCGCTGCCTGTGGCCAGATAACCAGCAGCCAGAACGCAACTGCCGCACGGCGGGCGTGGTTGGCCCGGTGGTCGGGGTGATGGGCACTTTGCAGGCACTGGAAGCCATTAAGTTATTAAGCGGTATAGAGACGCCTGCGGGAGAACTCCGACTGTTCGACGGTAAGTCGAGCCAGTGGCGCAGCCTGGCGTTGCGCCGCGCCAGTGGTTGCCCGGTATGCGGAGGAAGCAATGCAGATCCTGTTTAACGATCAACCGATGCAGTGCGCCGCCGGGCAAACTGTTCACGAACTACTGGAGCAACTCGACCAACGACAAGCGGGCGCGGCTCTGGCGATTAATCAGCAAATCGTCCCGCGTGAGCAGTGGACGCAACATATCGTGCAGGATGGCGACCAGATCCTGCTTTTTCAGGTTATTGCAGGGGGTTGAGATGTTACGTATTGTGGACAAAACGTTTGATTCACATCTGTTTACCGGCACAGGGAAATTCGCTTCTTCACAACTGATGGTGGAGGCGATCCGCGCTTCCGGCAGCCAGCTGGTGACACTGGCGATGAAACGTGTCGACTTGCGCCAGCACAACGACGCTATCCTCGAACCGCTTATCGCGGCGGGTGTGGCCCTGCTGCCGAATACTTCCGGGGCGAAAACAGCGGAAGAAGCCATTTTCGCCGCCCATCTGGCACGTGAAGCGTTAGGCACAAACTGGCTAAAATTGGAGATTCACCCTGACGCCCGCTGGCTGTTGCCCGATCCCATCGAAACCCTGAAAGCCGCCGAAACGCTGGTACAACAGGGATTTGTCGTGCTGCCTTACTGCGGGGCCGATCCGGTATTGTGTAAACGTCTGGAAGAAGTCGGCTGTGCAGCGGTGATGCCGCTCGGCGCGCCGATTGGCTCGAATCAGGGACTGGAAACCCGTGCCATGCTGGAGATTATTATCCAGCAGGCCACAGTTCCGGTGGTTGTCGATGCTGGCATCGGCGTTCCCAGCCATGCCGCGCAGGCGCTGGAAATGGGGGCCGACGCGGTGTTAGTGAATACGGCGATTGCCGTCGCGGACGATCCCGTCAACATGGCGAAGGCATTTCGTCTGGCGGTAGAAGCAGGCCTGCTGGCACGTCAGTCCGGACCGGGCAGCCGCAGTTATTTTGCTCATGCCACCAGCCCGCTGACCGGATTTCTGGAGGCATCGGCATGAAAACCTTCAGCAATCGCTGGCGACAACTGGACTGGGACGACATCCGCCTGCGTATCAACGGCAAAACGGCTGCTGACGTAGAGCGGGCGCTAAATGCCTCGCAACTCACCCGCGACGACATGATGGCGCTGTTATCGCCTGCCGCCAGTGGCTATCTGGAACAACTGGCCCAACAGGCGCAGCGTCTGACCCGTCAGCGATTTGGCAACACAGTTAGTTTCTACGTCCCGCTTTATCTTTCCAATCTTTGCGCTAACAACTGCACGTACTGCGGATTTTCCATGAGTAATCGCATCAAGCGCAAAACGCTGGATGAAGCGGATATTGCCAGGGAAAGCGCCGCTATACGGGAGATGGGCTTTGAACATCTGCTATTAGTCACTGGTGAACATCAGGCGAAAGTGGGGATGGATTACTTTCGTCGTCATCTCCCCGCCCTGCGTGAACAGTTCTCTTCACTACAAATGGAAGTGCAACCGCTGGCGGAGACGGAATACGCCGAGTTAAAGCAACTTGGTCTGGATGGGGTGATGGTTTATCAGGAGACATATCACGAGGCGACTTATACCCGCCATCATTTGAAAGGCAAAAAACAGGACTTCTTCTGGCGGCTGGAAACGCCGGATCGGCTGGGGCGTGCGGGGATTGATAAGATAGGCCTCGGCGCGCTAATTGGCCTTTCCGACAACTGGCGCGTTGACTGCTATATGGTTGCCGAACATTTGCTATGGCTGCAACAGCATTACTGGCAAAGCCGTTACTCTGTCTCCTTTCCGCGCCTGCGCCCGTGTACTGGCGGCATTGAGCCTGCGTCGATTATGGATGAACGCCAGTTAGTGCAAACCATCTGCGCCTTCCGACTGCTTGCACCGGAGATTGAACTGTCACTCTCCACGCGGGAATCACCGTGGTTTCGCGATCGCGTTATTCCGCTGGCGATCAATAACGTCAGCGCCTTCTCGAAAACGCAGCCAGGTGGCTATGCCGATAATCACCCCGAGTTGGAACAGTTCTCACCGCACGACGATCGCAGACCGGAAGCGGTTGCTGCCGCGTTAACCGCTCAGGGTTTGCAGCCGGTATGGAAAGACTGGGACAGCTATCTGGGACGCGCCTCGCAAAGACTATGAGACGGAATGTAAGAACGTAAATTTATTCCGAGCCGCTACGGAAGATGAAAAACGCAAGGTTGTTGAAAGCGTTGTGTTTTTTTATGGTAGTGCCGTCAGCAGGAATGTTGTCCAGGGCGAAAAGCTTCTTCCTCGTTTCGCCCTGCCTTTCTTAATATTTTCCGTGAAGAATTTGCCCTCTGAATAACACCCATAAAAAAACCCGCCGAAGCGGGTTTTTACGTTATTTGCGGATTAACGATTACTCGTTATCAGAACCGCCCAGACCTGCGTTCAGCAGTTCTGCCAGGCTGGCAGATGCGTCTTCTGCAGTCACCTGCGGTGCAGCCGGAGCTTCACCCGCAGCACGGCGACGCATACGATCCTGGTGGTACGCGTAACCGGTACCTGCCGGGATCAGACGACCCACGATAACGTTCTCTTTCAGGCCGCGCAGTTCGTCGCGTTTGCCCGCAACGGCTGCTTCGGTCAGCACGCGAGTGGTCTCCTGGAACGATGCCGCGGAGATGAAGGACTCGGTTGCCAGAGACGCTTTGGTGATACCCAGCAGATCGCGGGAGTAAGTTGCACCCACTTTGCCGTTCGCTTCCAGTTCGCGGTTTGCGATCTTGACGCGAGAGTATTCAACCTGTTCGCCTTCCAGGAAGTCGGAGCTGCCCGCGTTAACGATGGTAGCTTTACGCAGCATCTGACGAACGATAACTTCGATGTGTTTATCGTTAATCTTTACGCCCTGCAGACGGTATACGTCCTGTACTTCGTTAACGATGTAACGAGTCACAGCATGAACACCACGCAGACGCAGAATGTCGTGCGGCGCTTCCGGACCGTCGGAAATTACGTCACCACGTTCTACACGTTCACCTTCGAACACGTTGAGCTGACGCCATTTCGGAATCATCTCTTCGTACGGATCGCTACCGTCTACCGGGGTGATAACCAGACGACGTTTACCTTTGGTTTCTTTACCGAAGGAAACGATACCGCTGATTTCAGCCAAGATTGCCGGTTCTTTCGGACGACGAGCTTCGAACAGGTCCGCAACGCGCGGCAGACCACCGGTGATGTCCTTGGTACCGCCGGATTCCTGCGGAATACGCGCCAAGGTGTCACCAGAGCTGATCTGTACGCCATCTTCCAGCTGAACAATCGCTTTACCCGGCAGGAAGTACTGCGCAGGCATATCGGTACCTGGGATCAGAACGTCGTTACCCTGAGCATCAACGATTTTCAGTGCCGGACGCAGATCTTTACCACCTGCGGTACGTTCTGCGGAATCCAGAACCACCAGCGAAGACAGACCGGTCAGTTCGTCGGTCTGACGAGTAATGGTCTGGCCGTCGATCATGTCAGTAAAGCGTACAAAACCGCTTACTTCGGTGATAACCGGCATGGTGTGCGGGTCCCAGTTTGCAACGGTTTCGCCGCCAGCAACCTGTTCGCCATCGCCTTTCGCCAGTACCGCACCGTAAGGCACTTTGTAGCTTTCTTTGGTACGACCGAATTCGTCGATCAGTTTCAGTTCGGTGTTACGGGAAGTGATAACCAGTTTACCGCTGGAGTTCACAACCGACTTCACGTTGCTGAGCTTGATGCTACCTTTGTTTTTCACCTGGATGCTGGATTCAGCAGCCGCACGAGATGCCGCACCACCGATGTGGAACGTACGCATGGTCAGCTGTGTACCCGGTTCACCGATGGACTGTGCCGCGATAACACCGATTGCTTCACCTTTGTTGATGATGTGGCCACGCGCCAGGTCACGACCGTAGCAGTGCGCACATACACCAAAGTCGGTGTCACAAGATACAACAGAACGTACTTTTACCGCGTCGACAGAGTTCTCTTCCAGCAGGTCACACCACTGTTCGTGCAGCAGCGTGTTGCGCGGAACGAGGATATCAGCAGTACCCGGCTTCAGAACGTCTTCAGCAGTTACACGACCCAGTACGCGATCGCGCAGCGGCTCTTTAACGTCACCACCCTCGATAACCGGAGTCATCATGATACCTTCATGGGTACCACAATCGTCTTCGGTAACCACCAGGTCCTGCGCCACGTCAACCAGACGACGAGTCAGGTAACCGGAGTTCGCAGTTTTCAGTGCGGTATCCGCCAGACCTTTACGAGCACCGTGGGTGGAGATGAAGTACTGGAGTACGTTCAGACCTTCACGGAAGTTCGCGGTGATTGGCGTTTCGATGATGGAGCCATCCGGCTTTGCCATCAGACCACGCATACCAGCAAGCTGACGAATCTGTGCCGCAGAACCACGCGCACCGGAGTCGGCCATCATGTAGATGCTGTTGAAGGAAACCTGCTTCTCTTCCTGACCGTCACGGTTAATAACGGTTTCAGTTTGCAGGTTATCCATCATCGCTTTGGATACACGATCGTTCGCCGCAGCCCAGATATCGATAACTTTGTTGTAGCGTTCGCCCGCAGTTACCAGACCAGACTGGAACTGCTCCTGAATTTCAGCAACTTCTGCTTCTGCCTCGGAGATGATTTCGTGTTTCTTCTCCGGGATGACCATGTCATCGATGCCAACAGATGCACCAGAACGCGCTGCATAGGCGAAGCCGGTGTACATGATCTGGTCCGCAAAAATAACGGTCGGTTTCAGACCGAGAATGCGGTAGCAGGTGTTCAGCATTTTGGAGATTGCTTTTTTACCCAGCGCCTGGTTGACGATGGAGTAAGGCAGACCTTTCGGTACAATCATCCACAGAATGGCACGGCCAACAGTCGTGTCTTTCAGGCTGGTTTTCGCTACTAATTCACCGTTAGCATCTTTTTCATACTCGGTGATACGCACTTTAACGCGCGCATGCAGAGAAGCCAGACCAGAGCGATACAGACGTTCTGCTTCTTTCGGGCCAGTCAGCACCATGCCTTCGCCTTTGGCGTTAACACAGTCACGGGTCATGTAGTACAGACCCAGTACAACGTCCTGAGACGGAACGATGATTGGTTCGCCGTTCGCCGGGGACAGGATGTTGTTGGTAGACATCATCAGCGCACGCGCTTCCAGCTGGGCTTCCAGCGTCAGCGGTACGTGAACAGCCATCTGGTCACCATCGAAGTCGGCGTTATATGCCGCACAAACCAGCGGGTGCAGCTGGATAGCTTTACCTTCGATCAGTACCGGTTCAAATGCCTGGATACCCAGACGGTGCAGAGTCGGTGCACGGTTCAGCAGTACCGGGTGTTCGCGGATAACTTCGTCCAGGATATCCCAAACGACAGCTTCTTCGCGCTCAACCATTTTCTTCGCAGCTTTAATGGTGGTAGCAAGACCACGCAGTTCCAGCTTGCCGTAGATGAACGGTTTGAACAGCTCCAGCGCCATTTTCTTCGGCAGACCGCACTGATGCAGACGCAGGTATGGACCTACGGTGATTACAGAACGACCGGAGTAGTCAACACGCTTACCGAGCAGGTTCTGACGGAAACGACCCTGTTTACCTTTGATCATGTCGGCCAAAGATTTCAGAGGACGCTTGTTAGAACCGGTGATCGCACGACCGCGACGACCGTTATCCAGCAGGGCGTCTACCGCTTCCTGCAGCATACGTTTTTCGTTACGTACGATGATGTCCGGCGCAGCCAGATCCAGCAGACGTTTCAGACGGTTGTTACGGTTAATGACGCGACGATACAGATCGTTCAGGTCAGAAGTCGCGAAACGACCACCATCCAGCGGAACCAGCGGACGCAGATCTGGCGGCAGTACCGGCAGAACGGTCAGGATCATCCACTCTGGTTTGTTACCAGACTGAACGAACGCTTCCAGCAGTTTGATACGCTTGGTCAGCTTTTTACGCTTAGTTTCGGAGTTGGTTTCGTTCAGCTCTTCACGCAGCTGTTCGCACTCTTGCTCCAGATCCATGCTCTTCAGCAGAGCCTGGATTGCTTCCGCACCCATCTTCGCGTCGAATTCGTCACCGAACTCTTCCAGCGCGTCCAGATACTGCTCTTCAGTCAGGATCTGCTGACGTTCCAGGTTGGTCATACCGCCTTCGATAACCACATAGGATTCAAAGTACAGTACGCGTTCGATATCGCGCAGCGGCATATCGAGCAGCAGACCGATACGGGACGGCAGCGATTTCAGGAACCAGATGTGCGCAGTCGGGGAAGCCAGTTCGATGTGGCCCATACGCTCACGGCGTACTTTAGTCTGGGTCACTTCAACGCCGCACTTCTCACAGATGACGCCACGGTGTTTCAGGCGCTTGTACTTACCGCACAGGCACTCGTAATCTTTTACCGGCCCAAAGATACGGGCGCAGAAAAGGCCGTCACGTTCTGGTTTGAACGTACGGTAGTTGATGGTTTCCGGCTTTTTAACTTCACCGAAAGACCATGAACGGATCATGTCTGGCGAAGCCAGAGCAATTTTGATCGCATCAAACTCTTCGGTTTTAGTCTGCGCTTTCAGAAACTTTAATAAATCTTTCACGGATTTGCTCCCGTCGGAGTTAGCACAATCCGCTGCCGGGTTTTACCCCGACAGCAGTGACCTGTTTGAGCGAGAATTACTCGTCTTCCAGTTCGATGTTGATACCCAGCGAACGAATCTCTTTCAACAATACGTTGAAGGATTCTGGCATGCCCGGCTCCATCTGATGGTTGCCGTCCACGATGTTTTTATACATCTTGGTACGACCGTTCACGTCATCAGACTTAACAGTGAGCATTTCCTGCAGGGTGTATGCTGCGCCGTATGCTTCCAGCGCCCACACTTCCATCTCCCCGAAACGCTGACCACCGAACTGTGCCTTACCACCCAGCGGCTGCTGAGTAACCAGGCTGTAAGAACCGGTGGAACGCGCGTGCATCTTGTCGTCGACCAGGTGGTTCAGTTTCAGCATGTACATGTAACCAACGGTTACCGGACGCTCGAACTGTTCACCAGTGCGACCATCGTACAGGCGGATCTGACCGGAAGTCGGCAGGTCGCCAAGTTTCAGCAGCTCTTTAATTTCTGCTTCTTTCGCACCGTCGAACACCGGCGTTGCGATTGGCATACCTTTGCGCAGGTTTTCAGCCAGACGCATAACTTCTTCATCGCTGAAGGTACTCAGGTCAACTTTCTGACGAACGTCAGCGCCCAGATCGTACGCACGCTGGATGAATTCGCGCAGTTTCGCGACTTCTTGCTGCTGTTTCAGCATGGCGTTGATCTTGTCGCCGATACCTTTCGCAGCCATACCCAGGTGGGTTTCGAGGATCTGACCGATGTTCATACGAGACGGTACGCCCAGCGGGTTCAGTACGATGTCTACCGGCGTACCGTTTTCATCGTAAGGCATATCTTCGATCGGGTTGATCTTAGAAATTACACCCTTGTTACCGTGACGACCTGCCATCTTGTCACCAGGCTGGATACGGCGTTTAACCGCCAGATATACCTTAACAATCTTCAGCACGCCCGGTGCCAGATCGTCGCCCTGGGTGATTTTTCGGCGTTTCGCTTCGAGTTTCTTCTCGAACTCGTGTTTCAGTTCGTCATACTGCTCAGCCAGCTGTTCCAGCTGATTTTGTTTCTCTTCGTCTGTCAGGCCCAGCTCCAGCCAGCGATCGCGCGGCAGTTTGTCGAGCTTCTCAGCTTCAACGCCACCGGCTACCAGCACAGCACGGATACGGCTGAACAGACCCGCTTCGAGGATCTGCAGTTCTTCAGACAGGTCTTTCTTCGCCTGTTTGAGCTGCATTTCTTCGATTTCCAGCGCACGTTTGTCTTTTTCTACGCCATCGCGAGTAAAGACCTGAACGTCGATAACCGTACCGGATACACCGTTTGGTACGCGCAGAGAAGAGTCTTTAACGTCAGAGGCTTTCTCACCGAAGATCGCACGCAGCAGTTTTTCTTCTGGGGTCAGCTGAGTTTCACCTTTCGGCGTTACCTTACCAACCAGAATGTCGCCACCGGTCACTTCCGCACCAATGTAAACGATACCGGATTCATCCAGTTTGGAGAGCGCAGCTTCACCCACGTTCGGGATGTCAGCGGTGATCTCTTCCGGACCCAGCTTGGTGTCACGGGACACACACGCCAGTTCCTGAATGTGGATGGTGGTGAAACGGTCTTCCTGAACAACACGCTCGGATACGAGGATGGAGTCTTCGAAGTTGTAACCATTCCACGGCATGAACGCTACGCGCATGTTCTGACCAAGCGCCAGTTCACCGAGGTCGGTGGACGGACCGTCTGCCAGCACGTCGCCACGTTCAACCAGTTCACCCAGAGACACACACGGCATCTGGTTGATACAGGTGTTCTGGTTAGAACGGGTGTATTTGGTCAGGTTGTAGATGTCGATACCTGCTTCACCCGGATACATCTCGTCTTCGTTAACTTTGATAACGATACGGGAAGCATCCACGTACTGAACGACACCACCACGTTTAGCTACCGCAGTTACACCGGAGTCAACGGCAACAGCACGTTCCATACCAGTACCAACCAGCGGCTTATCAGCGCGCAGAGTCGGAACGGCCTGACGTTGCATGTTCGCACCCATCAATGCACGGTTGGCGTCATCGTGTTCCAGGAACGGGATCAGGGACGCACCGACGGATACCACCTGCTGGGTGGATACGTCCATGTAGTCAACCTGGTCGCGGCTGAACAAGCTGGATTCGCCTTTGCTACGGCAAGTTACCAGGTCTTCTACGAAGTGGCCTCCTTCATCCAGGTTGGAGTTCGCCTGGGCGATAACGTAGTTGCCTTCTTCGATAGCAGACAGGTAG
This sequence comes from Shigella sp. SIG3, assembly GCF_053555855.1. NCBI lineage: Bacteria > Pseudomonadati > Pseudomonadota > Gammaproteobacteria > Enterobacterales > Enterobacteriaceae > Shigella > Shigella sp. SIG3. The sequence continues at coordinate 11,125 of NZ_JBQZXE010000027.1, read as the reverse complement.
TGAATTTCGTCAGTTACAACACCGTCGGTCACTTTACGATACGGAGTCTCAAGGAAGCCGTATTCGTTAGTCTGTGCGTACACGGACAGAGAGTTGATCAGACCGATGTTCGGACCTTCAGGGGTTTCGATTGGACATACGCGACCGTAGTGAGTCGGGTGTACGTCTCGAACTTCGAAGCCTGCACGTTCACGGGTCAGACCGCCTGGGCCGAGTGCGGAGATACGACGTTTGTGCGTAATCTCAGACAGCGGGTTGTTCTGGTCCATAAACTGAGACAGCTGGCTGGAACCGAAGAACTCTTTCACTGCTGCGGAAATCGGCTTGGCGTTGATCATATCCTGAGGCATCAGGGTATCCAGATCGCCCAGAGACAGACGCTCTTTCACCGCACGCTCTACACGTACCAGGCCAACGCGGAACTGGTTTTCCGCCATTTCGCCAACGGAACGGATACGACGGTTGCCGAGGTGGTCGATATCATCGACTTCGCCTTTACCGTTACGGATATCGATGAGCTTTTTCATAACATCAATGATGTCGTCTTTGCTCAGAATACCGGAACCTTCGATTTCTTCGCGCAGCAGAGAACGGTTGAACTTCATACGACCAACCGCAGACAAGTCATAACGGTCTTCGGAGAAGAACAGGTTCTCGAACAGGCTTTCAGCTGCTTCACGAGTCGGCGGCTCGCCAGGGCGCATCATGCGGTAGATTTCTACCAGTGCGCTCAGACGGTCGTTAGTTGGGTCGACACGTAAGGTTTCAGAGATATATGGGCCGTGATCCAGATCGTTGGTGAACAGCGTTTCGATACGCTTGTGACCAGACTGGCTCAGCTTAGCCAGCAGATCCAGGCTCAGCTCCATGTTCGCTGCGCAGATCAGCTCGCCGGTAGACTCATCAATATAGTCTTTAGCAACCACTTTACCTGCGATGTACTCAACCGGGACTTCGATCAGTTTGACGTCGTCTTTTTCCAGCTGGCGAATGTGGCGCGCAGTGATACGGCGGCCTTTTTCTACGTACACTTTACCGTTAGCTTCGATGTCAAAAGATGCGGTTTCACCACGCAGGCGTTCCGGCACCAGTTCCATCTGCAGCTTGTTATCACGGATTTCAAAGATAACTTTTTCAAAGAACAGGTCGAGGATCTGCTCTGTGGTGTAGTTCAGGGCGCGCAGAATGATGGTCGCAGGCAGTTTACGGCGACGGTCGATACGTACGAACAGGTTGTCCTTCGGATCGAATTCGAAGTCCAGCCAGGAACCACGGTAAGGGATGATGCGCGCGTTATACAGCACTTTACCCGAAGAGTGGGTTTTACCTTTGTCGGAGTCAAAGAAGACGCCCGGACTACGGTGCAGCTGGGAAACGATAACACGCTCAGTACCGTTGATAACAAAGGTACCGTTGTCTGTCATGAGCGGAATTTCGCCCATGTAGACTTCTTGTTCTTTAATGTCTTTTACGGTGCCTTCCGGCGCTTCGCGCTCATAGATCACCAGACGCAGTTTAACGCGCAGCGGTGCGGAATAGGTCACGCCACGGATTTGACATTCCTGGACGTCAAACACCGGTTCGCCAAGGCGGTAGCTGACGTATTGCAGCTCGGAATTACCGCTGTAGCTCTGAATCGGGAATACGGAACGGAAAGCAGCTTCCAGACCATACTGCCCTTCAGGATCTTGCTCGATAAATTTCTGAAACGAGTCAAGCTGGATAGAAAGGAGATAAGGTACATCCAGAACTTGTGGACGTTTACCAAAATCCTTACGAATACGTTTTTTCTCGGTATAGGAGTAAACCATAGGGTTCCTCAGCTCGCTGACAAGTCGACCCATCTGTCCATTGAGCGGACAGTTTGTGCAACACTATTTTGTTGACCGGAAAATGGAACACTTTCCGCAATGCCTGTTGCTATCACGCTTAAACCATTTCATTGCGATTTACACAGAACGGACGTCCTGTCGCAGTATATTAAGTCGTCGATAGAAACAAGCATTGAAAGGCACAGCAGTAGTCAAACAGTGTGAAACGCTACTGGCGCCTTACAGCGCAAAAAGGCTGGTGACTAAAAAGTCACCAGCCATCAGCCTGATTTCTCAGGCTGCAACCGGAAGGGTTGGCTTATTTAACTTCAACTTCAGCGCCAGCTTCTTCCAGAGCTTTTTTCAGTGCTTCTGCGTCGTCTTTGCTCACGCCTTCTTTCAGAGCAGCCGGTGCAGATTCTACCAGGTCTTTAGCTTCTTTCAGACCCAGGCCAGTTGCGCCACGTACTGCTTTGATAACAGCAACTTTGTTAGCGCCAGCAGCTTTCAGAATTACGTCGAATTCAGTTTTTTCTTCAGCAGCTTCAACCGGGCCAGCAGCTACAGCTACAGCAGCAGCAGCGGAAACACCGAATTTTTCTTCCATTGCAGAGATCAGTTCTACAACGTCCATTACAGACATAGCTGCAACTGCTTCAATGATTTGATCTTTAGTGATAGACATTTAAATTGTTCCTGAATATCAGAATAAGTTTATACGTAAGCGAATGCGTTAAAAAGATAACTGCGATTAAGCAGCTTCTTTCGCATCGCGTACAGCAGCCAGAGTACGAACCAGTTTGCCAGCCGAAGCTTCTTTCATGGTTGCCATCAGGCGTGCAATTGCTTCTTCGTAGGTCGGCAGAGTTGCCAGGCGGTCGATCTGAGACGCCGGGATCAGCTCACCTTCAAAGGCAGCGGCTTTGACCTCAAATTTTGCATTCGCTTTCGCGAACTCTTTGAACAGACGAGCAGCAGCGCCCGGGTGTTCCATAGAGTATGCAATCAGGGTCGGACCAACAAACGCGTCTTTCAGGCACTCGAACGGAGTACCTTCAACAGCACGGCGCAGCAGGGTGTTACGAACAACACGCATGTATACGCCAGCTTCGCGACCTGCTTTACGCAGTTCAGTCATTTTATCTACAGTTACGCCACGGGAATCCGCAACTACTGCAGACAGCGCGCCTTTGGCTACTTCGCTGACTTCAGCAACAATCGCTTGTTTGTCTTGAAGATTTAAAGCCATTAGCTTTGCTCCTGGATGTTTGCCAGAGAAAATCTCTGGAACTCACTTCACTCCTCCAAACGGAGAGAGCGTCTTAATTACGGTGAGCAGAAACAAGCCAGAATATAAAAGAATAATCTTAGCGTTCTGTCACCGTCTACGCAGGGGATTAAGTTTCTTGCGAAACTCCTGCGGTCTTCGACGGAGGCCTGGATAGGCCAGGCTCCAACGAACAAATCTTTTCTATCCGTCGCTATTCAACTTGTGGCGGCGTTGGCTTCCTTCATTCGCACCAGTCACATAGTTAGCTATGCTCCTGGCGACTCACTCAGTTGCCGCCTTGCCACAACCCGAATATCTCGGATATACGTCTGCATTAAGCATTATACGTGGGGGTAAGATTGTAGACAAAATCACCGCCCACGTAAAGGCATTAGTTTACAGAAGCGCTCAGGCCAGCCTGGTCAACTGCAACACCTGCACCCATGGTGGTGGAGATGCTAACTTTCTTGATGTACACGCCTTTCGCCTGAGTCGGTTTTGCTTTTTTCAGCGCAACCAGCAGAGCTTCCAGGTTTTCTTTCAGTTTGTCAGCGTCAAAGTCCACTTTACCGATGGTGGTGTGGATGATGCCGTTTTTGTCGTTACGGTAACGAACCTGGCCAGCTTTAGCGTTTTTAACCGCTTCAGCAACGTTCGGTGTTACAGTACCCACTTTCGGGTTTGGCATCAGGCCGCGCGGACCCAGAACCTGGCCCAGCTGGCCAACAACGCGCATTGCATCCGGAGAAGCAATAACAACGTCAAAGTTCATTTCGCCTTTCTTGATCTGGTCAGCCAGATCTTCCATACCTACCAGTTCTGCGCCTGCAGCTTTAGCAGCTTCAGCGTTTGCACCTTGGGTAAATACGGCTACGCGAACGGAACGGCCAGTACCGTGCGGCAGTACAGTTGCACCACGTACGTTCTGGTCAGATTTACGAGCGTCGATGCCGAGGTTAACAGCTACGTCCACGCTTTCTACGAATTTAGCAGTCGCCAGCTCTTTCAGCAGTGCGATAGCTTCGTTGATGTCGTACTGTTTGGTTGCATCAACTTTCTCGCGGATAACACGCATGCGCTTGGTCAGTTTAGCCATTTCTTAGTCCTCCACTACCAGGCCCATGGAACGTGCAGTACCTTCGATGGAGCGAGTCATCGCTTCAATGTCGGCACCAGTCATGTCGGCAGCTTTGGTCTGCGCGATTTCCTGCAGCTGAGCGCGGGAAATTTTACCCACTTTGTCTTTGTTCGGCTTACCGGAACCAGACTTGATACCAGCCGCTTTTTTCAGCAGAACTGCTGCCGGCGGGGTCTTGGTAACGAAAGTGAAAGAACGGTCAGCGTAAACGGTGATTACTACCGGAATCGGCAGACCTTTTTCGATGGAATCAGTTTTTGCGTTGAACGCTTTGCAGAATTCCATGATGTTTACGCCCTGCTGACCCAGAGCCGGACCTACTGGCGGACTCGGGTTAGCCATACCAGCTGCAACCTGCAGCTTGACATAGGCTTGTACTTTCTTAGCCATTATAAATTCCTCAAGTTGGGTAATAACGCCTCTGAGAGGCTCCCCGTGATATAAAAAATCGTTTTACGGGCAAGGCCCATAAAAACAAAAGGCGCGAAATTGTATTCCAATCTCACGCCTTGTGCAACGATTAAATCGCCGCTTTTTTGATCGCTGGGTTAGGCTTTTTCAACCTGGCTGAAGTCCAGCTCTACCGGGGTCGCACGACCGAAGATAGAAACAGACACTTTCAGACGAGATTTCTCGTAATCCACTTCTTCAACAACACCGTTGAAGTCAGCGAACGGACCATCATTAACACGGACCATTTCACCCGGTTCAAACAGCGTTTTCGGACGCGGCTTATCACCAACCTGCTGCAGGCGGTTCATAATCGCATCGACTTCTTTATCGCTGATTGGCGCAGGACGATCGGAAGTACCGCCGATGAAGCCCATCACACGCGGTACGCTGCGCACCAAGTGCCAGCTCGCGTCGTTCATCACCATCTGAACGAGGACGTAGCCAGGGAAGAATTTACGTTCGCTTTTGCGACGCTGACCGCCACGGATTTCAACCACTTCTTCGGTTGGTACCATGACTTCACCAAACAAATCTTCCATGTTGTGTAATTTGATATGCTCACGCAGCGACGTTGCTACGCGGCCTTCAAAACCGGAAAACGCCTGAACGACGTACCAGCGCTTTTTAGGAGCTTCAGACATCTCAGAACCTCAGGCCAGTGATAAAGGATACCAGGCGAACCAGAATACCATCCAGTCCCCACAGGATCAGTGACATTACTGCGGTAACCGCAGCCACAATCAGCGTGGTGTGCAATGTTTCCTGGCGAGTCGGCCAAATGACCTTACGGACTTCGGTACGCGCTTCACGGGCAAAAGCAACGGTAGCTTTACCTTTTGTCGTTAACAGCGCGACACCACCCGCTGCAGCAATCAGAATTACTACGGCCAGCGCACGCAGCGGCAGCATAATGTCGCGATAAAGGTAGTTGCCGACAATCGCCGCCAGGAGCAATGCCACCACAACGACCCACTTCATCGCTTCCAGGCCGCGCCCGCTTCCTTGAGCTTCGGTATTCGCACTCATAAACCAACCTGTCAGAAGTTTTCTACAAACATTTTCACCCCGCGATCGCGAGGCAAACCAAATCGAAACGCGTATTAGCTTTTCGGATTATACGCCCTCAACAGAGCCTGTCTCAGCAATGATTATGACAAAGAAAATCACTGATGAGCCAGGTTCTGGTACGAAAGCGTGCAAAAAGGGCATCAAATGATGCCCTTTTAGTGCGCATTGCGTCAAATGTTATCGGCAATTAGCTCAGAACTTTTGCTACAACGCCCGCGCCAACGGTACGGCCGCCTTCACGGATTGCGAAACGCAGACCGTCGTCCATCGCGATCGGGTGGATCAGGGTAACAACCATTTTGATGTTGTCGCCCGGCATTACCATCTCTACGCCTTCCGGCAGTTCGATGGTACCAGTCACGTCAGTAGTACGGAAGTAGAACTGCGGACGGTAGCCTTTGAAGAACGGAGTATGACGACCGCCTTCATCTTTGGACAGAATGTACACTTCAGATTCGAACTTGGTGTGCGGCTTGATGGTGCCCGGCTTAGCCAGTACCTGACCACGTTCGATTTCTTCACGTTTGATACCACGCAGCAGAACACCTACGTTCTCACCAGCACGCCCTTCGTCCAGCAGTTTGCGGAACATTTCAACGCCAGTACAGGTAGACTTCTGAGTCTCTTTGATACCAACGATTTCAACTTCTTCACCAACTTTGATGATACCGCGTTCTACACGACCGGTAACAACGGTACCACGACCGGAGATGGAGAATACGTCTTCGATCGGCAGCAGGAACGGCTTGTCAATCGCACGCTCTGGTTCCGGAATGTAAGAATCCAGGAAGCCAGCCAGTTCCAGGATTTTCGCTTCCCACTCTGCGTCGCCTTCCAGCGCTTTCAGAGCAGAACCACGAACGATCGGAGTGTCGTCGCCCGGGAAGTCGTACTGAGACAGAAGTTCACGAACTTCCATTTCAACCAGTTCCAGCAGCTCTTCGTCATCAACCATGTCGCATTTGTTCAGGAACACGATGATGTACGGAACGCCTACCTGACGCCCCAGCAGGATGTGCTCACGAGTCTGCGGCATCGGGCCGTCAGTCGCAGCAACTACCAGGATCGCGCCGTCCATCTGAGCAGCACCGGTGATCATGTTTTTAACATAGTCGGCGTGCCCCGGGCAGTCTACGTGTGCGTAGTGACGGGTCGGGGTGTCGTATTCAACGTGAGAAGTGTTGATGGTGATACCACGAGCTTTTTCTTCCGGCGCGTTATCGATCTGGTCGAATGCGCGAGCAGCACCGCCGTAGGTTTTAGCCAGTACGGTAGTGATTGCAGCGGTCAGCGTTGTTTTACCATGGTCAACGTGGCCGATAGTACCGACGTTAACGTGCGGTTTTGTACGTTCAAACTTTTCTTTAGACATCGATTGTCCCTCTAAGACACGGATAAATCGGTGATATCACCACATCAACCAGGCAACATGCCCGACTTGTTGAATGCAATAAACAGAAGGAAAAAACAGGGAGGAGAAAAGAAGTGGTGCTGATAGGCAGATTCGAACTGCCGACCTCACCCTTACCAAGGGTACGCTCTACCAACTGAGCTATATCAGCACATCTTGGAGCGGGCAGCGGGAATCGAACCCGCATCATCAGCTTGGAAGGCTGAGGTAATAGCCATTATACGATGCCCGCATCCTAGAACTCGGCTACCTGATTTTCATTCTGCACTGAATATCGAGAGAAGCTCTCTTTATTCGAGCCGGTAAGTGAACTTATCGTCTCGGGCTACGCCATCGCGTGGCCGAAATTGGTGGTGGGGGAAGGATTCGAACCTTCGAAGTCTGTGACGGCAGATTTACAGTCTGCTCCCTTTGGCCGCTCGGGAACCCCACCGGACTTGATGGTGCCGACTACCGGAATCGAACTGGTGACCTACTGATTACAAGTCAGTTGCTCTACCTACTGAGCTAAGTCGGCATCAAGTAGCGCGCATTCTATGGAGACATGCGAGTTCATGCAACTAAAAAATTGCATAATTTGTTTTATTGGTCACATTTTATGCTACACGATGAAGAAACAGCCGAACGGAGGGCAGATTAGCACACTTTTTCAACATCATTGTGCTCAACAATGCGCTCCTGCTAAACCATAATTCTTTTTATCAGATGGAATATCTGTCACATTGCTTTTCAACGATAGCTTCCTGGCAGAGATTTTTTCTTATTATTCCTCCCCATCTGGTGTTACCCTCCTGCCCATTAACCCATTCAACAGAACTGTGACGCGCCATGGCAAATATCGCTTTGCCGATAGAGCTATGACCGCCAGAAACATGCTTATGAGTATAAAAGAGCAAACGTTAATGACGCCTTACCTACAGTTTGACCGCAACCAGTGGGCAGCTCTGCGTGATTCCGTACCTATGACGTTATCGGAAGATGAGATCGCCCGTCTCAAAGGTATTAATGAAGATCTCTCGTTAGAAGAAGTTGCCGAGATCTATTTACCTTTGTCACGTTTGCTGAACTTCTATATAAGCTCGAATCTGCGCCGTCAGGCAGTTCTGGAACAGTTTCTTGGTACCAACGGGCAACGCATTCCTTACATTATCAGTATTGCTGGCAGTGTCGCGGTGGGGAAAAGTACAACCGCCCGTGTATTGCAGGCGCTATTAAGCCGTTGGCCGGAACATCGTCGTGTTGAACTGATCACTACAGATGGCTTCCTTCACCCTAATCAGGTTCTGAAAGAACGTGGTCTGATGAAGAAGAAAGGCTTCCCGGAATCGTATGATATGCATCGCCTGGTGAAGTTTGTTTCCGATCTCAAATCCGGCGTGCCAAACGTTACAGCCCCTGTTTACTCGCATCTTATTTATGATGTGATCCCGGATGGAGATAAAACTGTTGTTCAGCCTGATATTTTAATTCTTGAAGGGTTAAATGTCTTACAGAGCGGGATGGATTATCCACACGATCCACATCATGTATTTGTTTCCGATTTTGTCGATTTTTCGATATATGTTGATGCACCGGAAGACTTACTTCAGACGTGGTATATCAACCGTTTTCTGAAATTCCGCGAAGGGGCTTTTACAGACCCGGATTCCTATTTTCATAACTACGCGAAATTAACTAAAGAAGAAGCGATTAAGACTGCCATGACATTGTGGAAAGAGATCAACTGGCTGAACTTAAAGCAAAATATTCTACCTACTCGTGAGCGCGCCAGTTTAATCCTGACGAAAAGTGCTAATCATGTGGTAGAAGAGGTCAGACTACGCAAATAATTTGCAGGGGAGCGAATACTCCCCTTTCTTATTTTTCTGCACTACGCAGGGATATTTCACCGCCCATCCAGGGTTTTATTATTCCATCCTGCTCAAGTAATAAAGCCCCCTGTTTGTCTATTCCGCGTGAAATGCCAAATATTTCTTTATCACCAATGATAAGTTTCACTGGGCGATTAATAAAATTATCCAGCTTTTCCCAGCGCGACAGATAAGGTGCCAATCCTTCTTGTTCGAAGAGTTCCAACGCAGCACGTAATTCACGTATTAGCATGGCCGCCAACGTATTACGATCAAGATTGATCCCCGCTTCCTGCAGCGTGATCCACCCCTGATTAACGACACTCTCTTCAACACGGCGCATTGCCATGTTGATCCCGGATCCAATGACTATTTGCGCCGCATCGCCAGTTTTGCCAGTCAGCTCCACAAGAATGCCTGCCAGCTTGCGATCCTGCAGATAGAGGTCATTAGGCCATTTGACACGAACTTTATCTGCTCCCAGCTTTCGTAATACTTCCGCCATCACGATACCGATAACCAGACTTAAACCAATCGCCGCCGCCGGGCCTTGTTCCAGACGCCAGAACATCGACAAATATAAGTTTGCGCCAAAAGGCGAAAACCATTTCCGCCCCCGGCGACCACGGCCAGCCTGCTGGTATTCTGCAACACAGGCATCGCCCGATTTAAGCTCTCCGATACGATCAAGAAGGAACTGATTCGTGGAGTCAATAACTGGCAGCACGGCTACACTACCGCCATCCAGCTGACCCAATATCTGTTCAGCATTAAGTAACTGGATGGGCTCAGGCAGGCTGTATCCTTTACCCGGAACGGTAAAGACATCAACGCCCCAGTCACGCAGTGTCTGAATGTGTTTATTAATAGCCGCCCGGCTCATTCCCAGCGTTTCACCCAACTGCTCGCCAGAGTGAAATTCACCGTTCGCTAACAGGGCAATCAATTTCAGTGGCACGGTGTTATCCTTCATGAAATTGTCTCCACTGCGCTCACTTCACCTGATGCACCAATAAAGCGGACTTCAGGCTCAAGCCAGACATTAAATTTTTCACCCACTTTTTGTCTTACATGGTGTGCCAGTTGCACCACATCTTCGCTTTTTGCATTGTCTTCATTAATGAGAACTAACGCCTGTTGACGGTGCACCGCAGCCCCACCCATTTGCATCCCTTTTAGCTGGCACTGATCAATAAGCCAACCTGCTGCCAGTTTTACTGAACCACCCGCCTGGGGGTAATTTGGTGCTGTTGGAAATTGCGCCAGTAATGCTTTAGCCGTTTCGGCAGATACAACAGGGTTTTTGAAGAAACTACCGGCATTGCCATTCACTTTTGGATCAGGGAGTTTGGTGGTGCGCATATGACACACCGCATTAAATACTTGCTGTGGCGTTACTGTTGTAGGATCCAGACGAGTTAAGTCACCATACGTTAGTACAGGTTGCCACTCTTTTGGCAGACGCAGACCTACGGCTACAATGGCGAAGCGATCCTGGTATTCATGTTTAAAAATACTGTCGCGATAGCCAAAACGGCACTCTTTGGCAGTTAAGCGCACTTGCTTGCCTGTCGCCAGTTCAACACAATCAACATAAGCGCAAACTCGCTGTAATTCTACGCCATAAGCACCAATATTCTGGATAGGTGATGAGCCGACACAACCAGGAATTAATGCCAGATTTTCCAGACCAGGCATACCTTCCTGCAAAGTGTATTTTACCAGGCGATGCCAGTTTTCTCCGGCTCCTACATGTAAATACCACGCATCAGGTTCATCATGAATTTCGATACCTTTGATCCGGTTGATGATCACCGTGCCGCGATAGTCTTCCAGAAAAAGTACATTACTTCCTTCACCCAGAATAAGAACGGGTTGTCCTTCTGCGGTTGCATGCTGCCAGGCATTGAGTAATTGTTGTTCGTCTTCGGCACATACAATGTGCTGAGCATTATGATCAATGCCAAATGTGTTCCAGGGTTTTAAGGAGTGGTTCATAGCTGCTTTCCTGATGCAAAAACGAGGCTAGTTTACCGTATCTGTGGGGGGATGGCTTGTAGATATGACGACAGGAAGAGTTTGTAGAAACGCAAAAAGGCCATCCTGACGGATAGCCTTTCGCTA
>NZ_JBQZXE010000026.1:0-35349 GCF_053555855.1 Shigella sp. SIG3 | reverse complement strand
GCATTATCTGAACATAAAACACTATCAGTAAGTTGGATTCATTACCCAAAACAGAGTGGCGATAATCATCACCATCGCAAACCAGAACACAGCGTGATAATTCCAGATCTCGGCGACGATGCCCGCCACTGATCCTGCGATGATCCAGCCCACGCGCGACGTGTTGGTATAGAGCGTGGTGGCTGAACCTGCCTGACCGGGCATCAAATCCTGAAAATAGAGCATCCCGATGCCGCCCAGAATGCCAATAAAAATAGCATTTAGCAGCTGCAAGCCCAACAGAATGGCAGGTGAATGCGCCATCAGCATTCCTGCGTAAAAACAGACGCCACCCACGGCAGCAACGCGCATTAAGAAACGCTTACCCAGACGTTTGGCGAAATATCCGGCAATCAACATCGTCGGGATTTCCAGCCCGGCGGCGGTCCCCATCATCACACCGGCCAGTTTCTCGGGAAGATGCAGTTCGTTGATAATAAATAGCGGCATGTTGATGATGTACAGGCTGTTCGAGCCCCACATCAATGTACAAATGACAAACAGCAGTAGCGTATCGCGACGGTTACGGCGCGGCGCTTCAACCGTGCCGGTCGCCAGCGGAAGCTCTTTTTGCATCGACGGTAAAAACAGCCACACCATCACGCCGCAAACAATAAACGCTACCGCTGCGCTCAGATACATTACCGTAAAGCTGAAACCCATCGCTAACGCATAAGCCAGCGGTGGGCCAATGACCCATGCCAGTGAAACCTGAGCGCGTAAAAAAGAGCTGAACATCACCGCCTCACGTCCGGTTTTGTCGGCATGTTCACGGGCAAGGGCAAACATTTGCGGGTTAGCGGTCGAGCCAAAGCTGCTAAGAAAGACGCCAACGAATAGCAAAACAAAGTAGTTGCGATTCCAGGCAAAAAGGGTGCAGGCCAGCACGCCTAACAGGCAGCAAAAGACAATCAGCGATTTGCGATCGCCGCGCTTATCAGAGCGCCCAGCGAGAAACTGACTTACCAGAATCCCAATGACAGCGCTGCCGGTAAAGAAGAATCCCACCATCGCCGGACGGGCATGTATTTCATCGGTAAGGAAAATACTGAGTGTCGGGGTTTGCAGAGCACCCGCAATACCGGTGAGAAAGGCAACGATTAAAAACGCCGTCGAGGTCAGGTCAAACGATTTCGCGCTGGAGACTGCGGGGGAGTTATGCATGCTGGTCGATCACTGGAAGAGGAAGACGCGGAGTTTACGCTGCTTGTCAGAAAATAAACAGACAGCGAAATCAAAAGCGCCACGAATAATCAAAATGCCATTTCACTGTTGCTGATTGGCTGCTGACGCTGCTGAAATGAAATTGCTGATAACGGATTTTCCCATCAGCAATTAGGAAAAATGACAAAAAATTGTGCAGCACATCAAACTTTTGCTCATAACTTTACGGCTTTCCTTGCGTGCTGAAACAGAAGTATTATGCTTTCTTGAAACGTTTCAGCGCGATCTTGTCTTTAACCCTAAGCCAGGTTGGCGCTTTTTTTCTCATAGAGGCTGAATCGTTTCAATTCAGCAAGAGAGGAGAACTATGTTCCAGTTATCCGTACAGGACATCCATCCGGGCGAAAAGGCCGGAGACAAAGAAGAGGCGATTCGCCAGGTCGCTGCGGCGCTGGTGCAGGCCGGTAATGTAGCAGAAGGCTACGTCAATGGCATGCTGGCGCGCGAACAGCAAACCTCAACGTTCCTCGGCAATTGTATTGCTATTCCACACGGCACTACCGACACCCGCGATCAGGTGCTGAAAACCGGCGTTCAGGTATTTCAGTTCCCGGAAGGCGTCACCTGGGGTGACGGTCAGGTAGCGTACGTGGCAATCGGTATTGCTGCCAGCTCGGATAAACATCTGGGCCTGCTACGCCAGCTGACCCACGTACTGAGCGATGATTCCGTTGCTGAACAACTGAAGTCAGCAACAACAGCAGAAGAACTTCGCGCATTACTGATGGGCGAAAAGCAGAGTGAGCAGCTGAAGCTCGACAACGAAATGCTGACGCTGGATATCGTCGCCAGCGATCTGCTGACTCTTCAGGCGCTGAACGCTGCGCGTCTGAAAGAGGCGAGGGCAGTTGACGCCACTTTCGTCACCAAAGCCATCAATGAACAACCGCTGAATCTCGGACAGGGTATCTGGCTGAGCGATAGCGCCGAAGGCAATCTGCGTAGTGCGATTGCGGTAAGCCGTGCGGCAAATGCTTTTGATGTGGACGGCGAAACGGCAGCCATGCTGGTGAGTGTGGCGATGAATGACGATCAGCCCATCGCGGTTCTTAAGCGTCTCGCTGATTTGTTGCTCGACAATAAAGCTGACCGCTTGCTGAAAGCGGATGCGGCAACGTTGCTGGCGCTGCTGACCAGCGATGATGCGCCGACCGACGACGTGTTAAGCGCGGAGTTTGTGGTGCGCAATGAACACGGCCTGCATGCTCGTCCAGGTACCATGCTGGTCAATACCATTAAACAATTTAACAGTGATATTACCGTGACAAACCTTGATGGCACCGGCAAACCGGCAAACGGACGTAGTCTGATGAAAGTTGTGGCACTTGGCGTTAAGAAAGGTCATCGCCTACGCTTTACCGCCCAGGGTGCAGATGCTGAACAGGCGCTGAAAGCCATTGGCGACGCTATCGCTGCTGGTCTTGGGGAGGGCGCATAATGAGCAGACGTGTTGCTACGATCACCCTTAATCCGGCTTATGACCTTGTTGGTTTCTGCCCGGAAATTGAACGCGGCGAAGTGAACCTGGTGAAAACCACCGGTCTGCATGCGGCGGGTAAAGGCATCAACGTGGCCAAAGTATTAAAAGACCTGGGAATTGATGTCACCGTTGGCGGCTTCCTGGGTAAAGACAATCAGGATGGTTTTCAGCAACTGTTCAGCGAGCTGGGCATTGCCAACCGTTTCCAGGTTGTACAGGGGCGCACCCGAATTAACGTTAAGCTGACGGAAAAAGACGGCGAAGTGACCGACTTCAACTTCTCGGGTTTTGAAGTCACCCCCGCCGACTGGGAACGCTTTGTGACTGATTCTCTGAGCTGGCTCGGTCAGTTCGATATGGTCTGTGTCAGCGGAAGCTTACCGTCAGGCGTCAGCCCGGAAGCGTTCACCGACTGGATGACTCGCCTGCGTAGTCAGTGTCCTTGCATTATCTTTGATAGTAGCCGTGAAGCGTTAGTAGCAGGTTTGAAAGCGGCACCGTGGCTGGTGAAACCTAACCGCCGCGAGTTGGAAATCTGGGCAGGCCGTAAACTGCCTGAAATGAAAGATGTGATTGAAGCTGCACATGCGCTACGTGAACAAGGTATTGCGCATGTTGTTATTTCACTGGGTGCCGAAGGCGCGCTTTGGGTTAATGCCTCCGGCGAATGGATCGCTAAACCACCGTCAGTCGATGTCGTAAGCACCGTTGGCGCAGGGGATTCTATGGTTGGTGGCCTGATTTATGGCTTGCTGATGCGTGAATCCAGTGAACACACACTGCGTCTGGCGACAGCTGTTGCAGCCCTGGCGGTAAGTCAAAGCAATGTGGGTATTACCGATCGTCCGCAGTTGGCCGCAATGATGGCGCGCGTCGACTTACAACCTTTTAACTGACAGCAGGAGAGGCATAATGAAAACGCTGCTGATTATTGACGCTAATCTCGGTCAGGCACGCGCCTATATGGCGAAGACCCTGCTGGGCGCGGCGGCGCGAAAAGCAAAACTGGAAATCATCGACAATCCGAACGACGCAGAAATGGCGATTGTTCTCGGTGATTCCATCCCGAATGACAGCGCGCTGAACGGTAAAAATGTCTGGCTGGGTGATATTTCCCGGGCAGTTGCGCACCCTGAGCTGTTCCTGAGTGAAGCCAAAGGCCATGCGAAACCTTACACTGCGCCGGTCACTGCGACAGCACCGGTTGCCGCCAGCGGTCCGAAACGCGTAGTTGCGGTGACTGCTTGCCCGACTGGCGTAGCACACACCTTTATGGCGGCTGAAGCCATTGAAACCGAAGCGAAAAAACGTGGCTGGTGGGTGAAAGTTGAAACCCGTGGTTCTGTTGGCGCG
The DNA here is from genome assembly GCF_053555855.1 of Shigella sp. SIG3. NCBI lineage: Bacteria > Pseudomonadati > Pseudomonadota > Gammaproteobacteria > Enterobacterales > Enterobacteriaceae > Shigella > Shigella sp. SIG3. The sequence goes on along the minus strand of NZ_JBQZXE010000026.1, from coordinate 31,253 downwards.
GGTAATGCAATCACTCCCGAGGAAGTAGCCGCAGCGGATCTGGTGATTGTGGCGGCAGATATCGAAGTGGATCTGGCGAAATTTGCTGGTAAACCGATGTATCGTACCTCTACCGGTCTGGCGCTGAAGAAAACCTCGCAGGAACTGGATAAAGCGGTTGCTGAAGCAACGCCGTATGAACCGGCGGGCAAAGCTCAAACGGCGACCACTGAAGGTAAGAAAGAGAGTGCAGGCGCTTATCGTCACTTGCTAACGGGCGTCTCTTACATGCTGCCGATGGTCGTTGCTGGTGGTCTGTGTATCGCGCTTTCTTTTGCTTTTGGTATCGAAGCGTTTAAAGAGCCGGGTACGTTGGCAGCGGCGCTGATGCAGATTGGTGGTGGTTCAGCCTTTGCGCTGATGGTGCCGGTACTGGCAGGTTATATTGCCTTCTCCATTGCCGATCGTCCGGGCCTCACGCCGGGTCTGATTGGCGGTATGCTGGCGGTCAGCACCGGTTCTGGCTTCATTGGCGGTATTATTGCGGGCTTCCTGGCTGGTTACATTGCGAAGTTAATCAGTACGCAACTGAAACTGCCGCAGAGTATGGAGGCGCTGAAACCGATCCTGATCATTCCGCTAATTTCCAGTCTGGTGGTCGGTCTGGCGATGATCTACCTGATCGGTAAACCAGTTGCTGGCATTCTCGAAGGGCTGACTCACTGGCTGCAGACCATGGGGACTGCGAATGCGGTTCTGCTGGGGGCGATCCTCGGTGGCATGATGTGTACTGACATGGGCGGTCCGGTAAACAAAGCAGCGTACGCATTCGGTGTGGGTCTGCTGAGTACTCAAACCTATGGCCCGATGGCGGCGATTATGGCGGCAGGTATGGTGCCACCGCTGGCAATGGGCCTGGCAACAATGGTGGCGCGTCGCAAATTCGACAAAGCGCAGCAGGAAGGTGGCAAAGCCGCTCTGGTATTGGGGCTGTGCTTCATTTCGGAAGGTGCAATTCCGTTTGCTGCTCGTGATCCGATGCGTGTGCTGCCGTGCTGTATCGTGGGTGGGGCGCTGACTGGCGCAATCTCAATGGCGATTGGTGCGAAACTGATGGCACCGCACGGTGGTCTGTTTGTTCTGCTGATCCCTGGCGCTATTACGCCGGTATTGGGTTACCTGGTAGCAATTATTGCCGGTACGCTGGTGGCGGGTTTGGCCTATGCCTTCCTGAAACGTCCGGAAGTGGACGCAGTAGCGAAAGCAGCGTAATAAAAGGTGTGTTACAGGGCAGAAATTTCCTGCCCTGTAACATTTGATGAGCGCAAAGAGAATGACCAGCTTGTGAATGTAATTTTATGAATTTAAATGGTTTTATCTTTCAGTAGAAACTTCAAACGTTCATCAAACACTAAGGTTATTTCCTCAAGGGCAGATTATTTTCTGCCCTTTTTTAGTGTTCCTGTTCTGTGTATCCCGTCACAAATTCCTCGCTTTTGTAATTCAGGCATTTAATCGCATTTTGTGAGCCTGCTCAAATCTGCCCATTTTGCCTCTCTGGCGGTAATTTACTTTACGTAAAACATGCATACTATGAGCACATGTTTAAATATGAACACATGTTTAAACCGTCTTTGCAGTATCTATATTCTTGTGGATTGACAGGGTTGGTAATTTTTTACCAGAGGACGTGCTATGCGCGAAAAGGATTATGTCGTAATTATAGGTTCGGCGAATATTGATGTCGCCGGATATTCACATGAATCATTAAATTATGTGGATTCAAATCCAGGTAAAATAAAATTTACGCCTGGTGGAGTAGGGCGCAATATTGCACAAAACCTGGCGTTGCTGGGTAACAAAGCCTGGCTACTGAGCGCCGTAGGCAGTGATTTTTATGGTCAATCGCTGCTAACGCAAACCAATCAATCTGGTGTTTATGTCGATAAATGCCTGATTGTGCCGGGAGAAAATACGTCGAGTTATTTATCATTACTCGATAATACCGGTGAAATGCTGGTTGCTATAAATGACATGAATATTAGCAACGCTATTACAGCTGAATATCTCGCACAGCACCGTGAATTTATTCAGAGGGCAAAGGTCATTGTCGCGGACTGTAATATCAGTGAAGAGGCACTGGCATGGATTCTGGATAATGCCGCCAACGTACCCGTATTTGTCGATCCGGTTTCAGCGTCGAAATGTGTCAAAGTGCGCGACCGTCTAAATCAGATCCACACTCTGAAGCCAAACCGCCTTGAAGCGGAAACCCTGAGTGGGATTGCGCTGTCAGGGCGTGACGATGTGGCAAAAGTTGCTGCCTGGTTCCATCAACATGGCCTGAACCGACTGGTATTGAGCATGGGCGGCGACGGCGTTTATTACAGCGATATCAGCGGTGAAAATGGCTGGTCTGCGCCGATCAAAACCAATGTTATTAATGTTACCGGAGCGGGCGATGCCATGATGGCGGGACTTGCTTCGTGTTGGGTAGACGGAATGCCGTTTGCCGAATCTGTTCGTTTCGCACAGGGATGTTCGTCAATGGCGCTCTCCTGTGAATACACCAATAACCCCGATTTATCGATTGCCAACGTTATATCGTTAGTGGAGAACGCAGAATGTCTGAATTAAAAATTTCCCCTGAATTATTACAAATTTCTCCGGAAGTGCAGGACGCTTTAAAAAACAAAAAACCGGTTGTGGCGCTGGAATCAACCATTATTTCTCACGGGATGCCGTTCCCACAAAATGCCCAGATCGCAATTGAAGTAGAAGAAACTATTCGTAAACAGGGCGCAGTACCTGCCACTATCGCCATTATTGGCGGCGTGATGAAAGTGGGTTTAAGCAAAGAAAAAATTGAATTACTGGGTCGTGAAGGGCATAACGTGACCAAAGTTAGTCGTCGCGATTTACCTTTTGTTGTTGCCGCCGGAAAAAATGGCGCAACCACTGTGGCTTCAACGATGATTATTGCGGCGCTTGCCGGAATTAAAGTATTTGCCACCGGGGGAATTGGTGGTGTGCATCGCGGGGCGGAACATACCTTCGATATTTCTGCCGATTTGCAAGAACTGGCAAATACTAATGTCACCGTTGTTTGTGCCGGGGCGAAATCTATTCTCGATTTAGGATTAACCACTGAGTATTTAGAAACCTTCGGTGTGCCGTTAATTGGCTATCAGACTAAAGCGCTGCCTGCGTTTTTCTGCCGTACCAGCTCGTTTGACGTCAGCATTCGTCTCGACAGCGCCAGTGAAATTGCCCGTGCAATGGCGGTGAAATGGCAAAGCGGGCTGAACGGTGGCCTCGTGGTAGCGAACCCGATCCCGGAACAGTTTGCGATGCCGGAGGAATCTATCAATGCAGCCATAGATCAAGCCGTCGCCGAAGCCGAAGAGCAGGGCGTTATTGGTAAAGAAAGTACACCGTTCCTGCTGGCGCGCGTTGCTGAGCTGACCGGCGGTGACAGCCTGAAATCCAATATCCAGCTGGTGTTCAACAACGCCATTCTGGCGAGTGAAATTGCCAAAGAATACCAGCGTCTCGCGGGTTAATTTCTGACGGGCAGAAAGCCGTCGCCCGTACTCATCAAGCATACCAAAACCTGGCGCTGACGCCGGGTTTACTGGCATGAAGGGAAAATCATTATGGATATAATGAGAAGTGTTGTGGGGATGGTGGTGTTACTGGCAATAGCATTTCTGTTGTCAGTGAATAAAAAGAGCATCAGTTTGCGCACGGTTGGAGCCGCACTGCTGCTGCAAATCGCTATTGGTGGCATCATGCTCTACTTCCCACCGGGAAAATGGGCAGTAGAACAGGCGGCATTAGGCGTTCATAAAGTGATGTCTTACAGTGATGCTGGTAGCGCCTTCATTTTTGGTTCGCTGGTTGGGCCGAAAATGGATGTCCTGTTTGACGGTGCGGGTTTTATCTTCGCCTTTCGCGTACTTCCGGCGATTATTTTCGTTACTGCGCTCATCAGTCTGCTGTACTACATTGGCGTGATGGGGCTGCTGATTCGCATCCTTGGCAGCATTTTCCAGAAAGCCCTCAACATCAGCAAAATCGAATCTTTTGTTGCGGTTACCACTATTTTCCTCGGGCAAAATGAGATCCCGGCGATCGTTAAACCGTTTATCGATCGCGTGAATCGCAACGAGTTGTTTACCGCAATTTGTAGCGGGATGGCGTCCATTGCTGGTTCGATGATGATTGGTTATGCCGGAATGGGCGTACCAATTGACTACCTGTTAGCGGCATCGCTGATGGCGATCCCCGGCGGTATTTTGTTTGCACGTATTCTTAGCCCGGCAACCGAGCCTTCGCAGGTCACATTTGAAAATCTGTCGTTCAGCGAAACGCCGCCAAAAAGCTTTATCGAAGCGGCGGCGAGCGGTGCGATGACCGGGCTGAAAATCGCCGCTGGTGTAGCGACGGTGGTAATGGCGTTTGTCGCAATTATTGCGCTGATCAACGGCATTATCGGCGGAATTGGCGGCTGGTTTGGTTTCGCCAATGCCTCTCTGGAAAGTATTTTTGGCTATGTGCTGGCACCGCTGGCGTGGATCATGGGTGTGGACTGGAGTGATGCCAACCTTGCTGGTAGCCTGATTGGGCAGAAACTGGCGATTAACGAATTCATCGCTTACCTGAGTTTCTCCCCATACCTGCAAACGGGCGGCACGCTGGAAGTGAAAACCGTGGCGATTATATCCTTTGCGCTTTGTGGTTTTGCTAACTTTGGTTCTATCGGTGTTGTCGTTGGCGCATTTTCGGCTATTTCGCCAAAACGTGCTCCAGAAATCGCCCAGCTTGGTTTACGGGCGCTGGCAGCAGCAACGCTTTCCAACCTGATGAGTGCGACTATTGCCGGGTTCTTTATTGGTCTGGCGTAATGCTCGATTTGTAGACCGGATAAAACGTATTAAGCGTTGCATCCGGCAATCGCGCTATTGCAAATAATTTTTACTGCATCATCCCGGAGAATTTATTCTCCGGGTCCATCTCCAGCGCCAGTCCTGACAACTGCTTTCTGTTTTTAATTAGATATCCTTTCTTGCTTTTAATTAATAAACCGTCGTGAATGAATTGCGCGAGAACATATAAAAGATGTCGATAAGAAACGCCTAAATACTCTGCCGCTTGCGTATGCTTTTCGTGATAAAGATCACCTTCTTGTGAGAGTAATATAAATGCTGCCAGGCGATTCATTAACGGAAATGATTGATTCTGAGTTAAAGAAACAATATTACGATAATTTTTATGACTTAAGGTGACGCAAAGTTTTCGTAAAAATAGGGTGTCGTTTAATAACAGCGGACGGTAATGTTTCATAGGGAGCGCAAGGCACCAACACTCTTCAATAGCCTGCACCGCACGCGGTTCATGGTCTTTGTCGATTAACTCAATCTCGCCAATAAAACAGGGAGCAGCAAAGAAATCGATCAGCGACACGCGACCATTAGCAAGCGTGGCGTAAAGCCTGGCGCGGCCTCGCGTCAGATAAAACAGCCATGACGGCTGTTGCCCTTCCTGCACAATGTAGTCACGCGCTAAAAAATGAAACAGCCGCGTATCGGCTGAAACATCCGTTGAAAAGCAATCCTTAAACGCAGATTCACTCATCAATTGCTGCTTAAGGTCATTATTGTGGATTTCTTTCACGATGTTTATCCGCTATGAGATTTCTCATATTTAGCATACGTACGCTGTTGTTAAGATTCAATCATCAGCCCGGTCGAATTTTCTTTGCTGTAGAAAAAAATAACGCAACTGGAAACAGAGGAAATAAACAATGGAAAAGAGAAAAATTATTCTGGATTGTGAGCCGGGTCATGATGATGCTATTGCAATGATGATGGCAGCGAAACATCCGGCAATAGATTTATTAGGCATCACTATTGTAGCGGGTAATCAGACGCTTGATAAAACATTAATTAATGGCCTGAATGTTTGCCAGAAACTGGAGATTAATGTTCCGGTTTATGCGGGGATGCCGCAACCCATTATGCGTAAACAAATCGTTGCCGATAATATTCACGGTGAAACCGGACTGGATGGCCCGGTATTCGAGCCGCTGACCCGCCAGGCAGAAAGTACCCATGCGGTGAAATATATCATCGATACCCTGATGGCAAGCGATGGCGATATCACTCTGGTGCCGGTTGGTCCGCTTTCAAATATCGCGGTGGCAATGCGTATGCAACCCGCAATCCTGCCCAAAATCCGTGAAATTGTGCTAATGGGCGGCGCTTACGGTACAGGCAACTTCACCCCATCTGCCGAGTTCAATATCTTTGCCGACCCGGAAGCCGCCCGCGTGGTGTTCACCTCCGGCGTTCCATTAGTGATGATGGGCCTCGATCTTACCAACCAGACCGTTTGCACCCCGGATGTAATTGCTCGGATGGAAAGGGTAGGCGGCCCTGCCGGAGAGCTGTTCAGCGACATCATGAACTTCACTCTCAAAACGCAGTTCGAATACTACGGCCTGGCTGGCGGCCCGGTGCATGACGCCACCTGCATTGGTTATCTGATCAACCCTGATGGCATTAAAACCCAGGATATGTACGTCGAAGTGGACGTCAACAGCGGCCCTTGCTACGGGCGTACGGTCTGCGACGAACTGGGCGTTCTTGGCAAGCCCGCTAATACCAAAGTCGGCATCACTATTGATACCGACTGGTTCTGGGGCTTAGTCGAAGAGTGCGTGCGCGGCTACATCAAAACCCATTAAGTGTTGATAACAAGCCGGGACAGTATCGCAAGATGCAGGCCCGGCTATTTCTGATGGGCAGAAAGCCGTCGCCCAAAATGACATGAAGAGATAATCACTATGGATGTCATGAGAAGTGTTCTGGGAATGGTGGTACTGCTGGCAATTGCGTTTTTACTGTCAGTAAACAAGAAGAAGATCAGCCTGCGTACCGTTGGCGCGGCGTTAGTGTTACAGGTCGTGATTGGCGGGATTATGCTTTGGTTACCGCCAGGGCGTTGGGTCGCAGAAAAAGTCGCTTTTGGCGTCCACAAAGTGATGGCGTACAGCGACGCAGGTAGCGCATTTATCTTCGGTTCTCTGGTCGGACCGAAAATGGATACCTTATTTGATGGCGCAGGATTTATCTTTGGTTTCAGGGTATTACCGGCAATTATCTTCGTCACTGCACTGGTGAGTATTCTCTACTACATCGGTGTGATGGGGATCTTAATTCGCATTCTCGGCGGTATCTTCCAGAAAGCTTTAAATATCAGCAAGATCGAGTCATTCGTCGCGGTCACCACCATTTTCCTCGTGCTAAACGAAATTCCGGCGATCGTCAAACCCTTTATCGATCGTCTGAATCGCAATGAATTATTTACAGCGATTTGTAGTGGCATGGCCTCGATTGCTGGTTCGACAATGATTGGTTACGCCGCACTGGGCGTACCTGTGGAATATTTGCTGGCGGCATCGTTAATGGCGATCCCTGGCGGGATCTTGTTTGCCCGCCTGTTAAGCCCGGCTACGGAATCTTCGCAGGTTTCTTTTAATAACCTCTCTTTCACCGAAACACCGCCAAAAAGCATTATTGAAGCCGATGCGACAGGGGCAATGACCGGGCTGAAAATCGCCGCCGGTGTAGCGACAGTTGTTATGGCATTTGTCGCCATCATTGCGTTAATTAACGGTATTATCGGCGGCGTTGGCGGCTGGTTTGGTTTTGAACATGCCTCGCTGGAGTCCATTTTAGGTTACCTGCTGGCCCCACTTGCGTGGGTAATGGGTGTTGACTGGAGTGATGCAAATCTTGCCGGGAGTTTGATTGGACAGAAACTGGCAATAAATGAATTTGTCGCTTATCTCAATTTCTCACCCTATCTGCAAACGGCTGGCACTCTGGATGCTAAAACCGTGGCGATTATTTCCTTCGCGTTGTGCGGTTTCGCTAACTTTGGTTCTATCGGGGTGGTGGTGGGGGCGTTTTCTGCGGTTGCGCCACACCGTGCGCCGGAAATCGCCCAGCTTGGTTTACGCGCGCTGGCGGCGGCGACACTTTCTAATCTGATGAGTGCCACCATTGCCGGGTTCTTTATTGGTTTAGCGTAGTGTGCAATTTATGAGCCGGATTAGATGCGGTCAAGCGTCGAATCCGGCAACATTGTTACACCATTGGCACTAATGACAGCGCGTTATCGGCAGACAGGGTAGGGTTGTTTAAGCTGCCGCTGGCGCGTGAAATTGCCGCGCAGGCCATCGCAAAACGGGCGCTGTCACGGAAATTGTTTCCCTCCAGAAAGCTATATACCAGACCCGCCATAAAACCATCGTCAGCACCAAAACTGTCTACCGTCGTATGCGCTGGCACAGTCAGCAAAAATTGTTCACCATCCTTTTCGCTGCAATAAACTGACTCATCGGGCAAATAAACAAACAGTTGCTGAACACCTTGCTGATGCAATGCATTCACTGCGGCATTACGGTCAGCATCGCTGGTGATCGCCTGTCCCCATAAAATTTCCAGCTCCGGTAAAGTGGGTTTCAGGGTGTGAATATGCGCCAGCCAGTGTTTGATTTTGCCCGCTTTGAATTCTGAAACGGTATCGACAAACACCGGGATCTCATCAGCGAGGGTAAAGACCCATTCCAGCGCCTCGGCTGTCAGGTTGCAATCAACCAGTACCACGCCCGCATGACGAAGTAAATCGCGCGACCCGTTCAGTAGTTGCGGTGTCAACTGTTCCAGCAGATGGGTATCGTTAATCGCCAGCACGGTTTGATCGTCTCGATTGGCAATTGCCAGATACGTCGATGTGCTTTGACCATGCAAACGAACGCAGCCGGAGACATTCACGCCGGCACGGCGCGTTTCTTCCAGGAGCATTTCGCCATAAAAGTCATCGCCAATCACTGAAAGCAAATGGACGTCACGGCCTAACAGCGCCAGATTGTGGGCGATATTGCGTCCAACGCCGCCTGCCGAACAATGAATTGTACCGGGATGAGAAGCCGCTTGCGGGTAATGGATATCCGCCATCCCGCGAATATCCATATTGATTGTCCCCACCACTACGCAGTATTCCTGCTCGGTGAGAATGTAACCTTTGCCTTTAATCCGGCCTTTGCGCATTAAATCCATAATATGCGCCGCAACGCGCGAACGACTGATTTGCAGCATGTCCGCAATTTCGTTCTGCTGAATCAGCGGGTTACGCCGTAAAATTGCAAGGATCTCCTTTTCCCGGTTATTCATCTTCAGGCTACCGCTTTTTCAGTTTGTTGCGCTTTCAGCCAGGCGATCTCTTCTGCCCAGATATCCGGGTTGATGGTTTCAAGGATCAGCGGAATGCCGTCGAAACGGTCGTTCTGCATAATCCAGCGGAACGCATCATGACCGATATTGCCTTCACCGAGGCTATGATGGCGGTCAACGCGGCTGCCAAAGGTACTTTTCGCATCGTTAAGGTGCATCCCGCGCAGATACTTAAAGCCGACAATACGGGCAAAATCAGCGAACGTTTTTTCGCATTCGGCTGGAGTACGCAAATCATACCCGGCAGCGAAAGCATGGCAGGTATCAATGCAGACGCCGACGCGGGATTTATCTTCCACGCCGTCGATAATCGCCGCGAGATGTTCGAATTTAAACCCTAAGTTACTGCCCTGACCGGCGGTGTTTTCAATCACCGCTGTTACACCTTGAGTTTTATCCAGCGCAATGTTGATGGATTCGGCAATACGCGCAAGGCAATCCTCTTCTGAAATCTGCATCAGATGGCTGCCAGGGTGGAAGTTGAGCAAAGAAAGCCCCAGTTGTTCGCAACGCTGCATTTCATCTATAAAGGCATCGCGCGATTTTTCCAGAGCTTCAGTGACCGGATGTCCGAGGTTGATCAGATAACTGTCGTGGGGAAGAATTTGCGCCGATGTGTAGTGATATTTTTCACAGGCGGCTTTGAATTCATCGATGGTTTGCGTCGTGAGCGGTGCGGCACGCCACTGACGTTGGTTTTTGGTGAACAAGGCAAACGCGGTTGCGTCGATTTCGGCGGCGCGAATTGCGGCATTTGCCAGACCGCCAGCAGCACTAACGTGCGCTCCAATGTATTTCATGCGAGGACTCCTGTTAAACCCGCTGGAGGAAAACGGTAATGATAGCGGGTTAACAGGAGCAAGAAGTAGTGGTTTATGCGATGACGCTTTGAATCACATAGTTAATCGCACCACCACCAACAATCAGCCAGGCAAACAGTACCAGTGCCATCAGCAGAGGTTTCGCCCCAGCTTTTTTCAGCGCGCTGACGTGAGTGGTCAGACCCAGCGCCGCCATCGCCATTGCCAGCAGGAAGGTATCCAGCGTTACCAGCATGTTCACCACGCTCTGCGGTAACAGGTGGAACGAGTTAAAGATGGCAACTACGATGAACAAGATGGCAAACCACGGAATAGTGATTTTGCTTTTCTCGCCGCTGTTCGCCCCAGACAGCTGTTTAACACGCGCCGCCAGCAGGATGAGGAACGGAGCCAGCATCATCACGCGCAGCATTTTGGAAATAACTGCTGCGTTTTCTGCATCCGGGCTGATGGCATGACCTGCCGCCACCACCTGCGCCACTTCGTGCACAGTAGAACCAATGTAGATACCGAAAGTTTCCGGACTAAACCATTGAGACATCAGCGGATATATCGCCGGGTAGAGGAAAATCGCGACGGTCCCGAAGATAACAACGGTTGCAACAGCCACGGTTACTTTACTGGCTTCCGCTTTCACTACCGGCTCAGTCGCCAGTACCGCGGCAGCACCACAGATACTGCTACCGGCACCGATCAACCAACTGGTGTGCTTATCCAGACCAAACACTTTCTGCCCCAGGAAGCAAGCCAGCAGGAAGGTACTGGACAGCGTCAGCACGTCAATGATGATCCCACTGATACCGACATCGGCAATTTGCGAGAACGTCAGACGGAAGCCATAAAGAATGATACCCAGACGTAATAAATATTGCTTGGCAAACAGCACACCACCGTCACAGCTTTTCCAGATGTGCGGATAGATGGTGTTGCCTAAAACCATCCCCAACAAGATTGCGAGGGTGAGGGCACTAAACCCGGCACCCGCAACCGCGGGAATGGAACCACCCCACAGGGCGACCCCGGTGATAACTGCACTCAGGGCTAACCCCGGAATAAAATGCCACAGTGTACGATGTTGTTTCTGTAAGGTGATATTCGTCATAACCCTCTCCTTTAACCGGGCATAAGGTTACGACTAACTGGTTTAAAAATAAAATTGATTATATATTTATAATTAATCTTTATAAGTGGTAAGCGACTATGCACATCACCCTCCGGCAGTTGGAAGTTTTTGCAGAAGTATTGAAAAGTGGATCAACCACCCAGGCGTCGGTGATGCTGGCGTTGTCGCAATCAGCAGTGAGCGCAGCCTTGACTGACCTGGAAGGGCAGCTTGGCGTTCAACTGTTTGATCGCGTGGGGAAAAGACTGGTTGTTAATGAACACGGGCGGCTGCTCTATCCGCGAGCGTTGGCACTGCTTGAACAGGCGGTTGAAATCGAACAACTGTTTCGCGAAGACAACGGCGCGATTCGTATCTATGCCAGTAGTACCATCGGTAACTACATTCTGCCTGCAGTTATCGCCCGTTATCGCCATGATTATCCGCAGTTGCCGATTGAACTTAGCGTTGGGAACAGCCAGGACGTGATGCAAGCGGTGCTGGATTTCCGCGTTGATATTGGCTTTATTGAAGGACCGTGCCACAGCACTGAAATCATTTCTGAACCGTGGCTGGAAGACGAGCTGGTGGTTTTCGCCGCGCCGACTTCGCCGTTGGCTCGTGGTCCGGTCACCTTAGAACAGCTGGCCGCTGCGCCGTGGATCCTGCGTGAACGCGGTTCCGGCACGCGGGAGATTGTCGATTATCTGTTGCTGTCACATTTACCGAAGTTTGAGATGGCGATGGAATTAGGTAACTCCGAGGCAATCAAACATGCGGTGCGTCATGGGTTGGGAATTAGTTGCCTGTCGCGACGTGTGATTGAAGATCAATTGCAGGCAGGCACATTAAGTGAAGTTGCGGTCCCTCTGCCGCGCCTGATGCGTACGTTGTGGCGTATACATCATCGGCAAAAACACCTTTCCAACGCGCTACGGCGCTTTCTGGACTATTGCGATCCCGCAAATGTGCCGCGTTAAGTTGCTGTACAAGAACATGCTGGTGCTGTGTCGATTTCGTGACGCAGCGCCTTCAGCATGCATTCGCCAGAAAAGAGATTGGCTGCTTTACTTATAATCCCTGGGCGATCATGAAGGTGTCTTATAACCGTGTATTTCTGCCGGAAGGATTGCCAATCGTCTGCTACAATCGCGCCATCATTTTTAAGATGGATAGCATTTTTGTATGGGTTCCGAAACTAAAACTACAGAAGCGCCGGGCTTACGCCGTGAATTAAAGGCGCGTCACCTGACGATGATTGCCATTGGCGGTTCCATCGGTACAGGTCTTTTTGTTGCCTCTGGCGCAACGATTTCTCAGGCAGGTCCGGGCGGGGCATTGCTCTCGTATATGCTGATTGGCCTGATGGTTTACTTCCTGATGACCAGTCTCGGTGAATTGGCTGCATATATGCCGGTTTCCGGTTCGTTTGCCACTTACGGTCAGAACTATGTTGAAGAAGGCTTTGGCTTCGCGCTGGGCTGGAACTACTGGTACAACTGGGCGGTGACTATTGCCGTTGACCTGGTTGCAGCACAGCTGGTCATGAGCTGGTGGTTCCCGGATACACCGGGCTGGATCTGGAGTGCGTTGTTCCTCGGCGTTATCTTCCTGTTGAACTACATCTCTGTTCGCGGCTTTGGTGAAGCGGAATACTGGTTCTCACTGATCAAAGTCACGACAGTTATTGTCTTTATCATCGTTGGCGTGCTGATGATTATCGGTATCTTCAAAGGCGCGCAGCCTGCGGGCTGGAGCAACTGGACAATCGGCGAAGCGCCGTTTGCTGGTGGTTTTGCGGCGATGATCGGCGTAGCTATGATTGTCGGCTTCTCTTTCCAGGGAACCGAGCTGATCGGTATTGCTGCAGGCGAGTCCGAAGATCCGGCGAAAAACATTCCACGCGCGGTACGTCAGGTATTCTGGCGAATCCTGTTGTTCTATGTGTTAGCGATCCTGATTATCAGCCTGATTATTCCGTATACCGATCCGAGCCTGCTGCGTAACGATGTTAAAGACATCAGCGTCAGTCCGTTCACCCTGGTGTTCCAGCACGCGGGTCTGCTCTCTGCGGCGGCGGTGATGAACGCAGTTATTCTGACGGCGGTGCTGTCAGCAGGTAACTCCGGTATGTATGCGTCTACTCGTATGCTGTACACCCTGGCGTGTGACGGTAAAGCGCCGCGCATTTTCGCTAAATTGTCGCGTGGTGGCGTGCCGCGTAATGCGCTGTATGCGACGACGGTGATTGCCGGTTTGTGCTTCCTGACCTCCATGTTTGGCAACCAGACGGTATACCTGTGGCTGCTGAACACCTCCGGGATGACGGGTTTTATCGCCTGGCTGGGGATTGCCATTAGCCACTATCGCTTCCGTCGCGGTTACGTATTGCAGGGACACGACATTAACGATCTGCCGTACCGTTCAGGTTTCTTCCCACTGGGGCCGATCTTCGCATTCATTCTGTGTCTGATTATCACTTTGGGCCAGAACTACGAAGCGTTCCTGAAAGATACCATTGACTGGGGCGGCGTAGCGGCAACGTATATTGGTATCCCGCTGTTCCTGATTATTTGGTTCGGCTACAAGCTGATTAAAGGAACTCACTTCGTACGCTACAGCGAAATGAAGTTCCCGCAGAACGATAAGAAATAAGTTTTCTCCCTTCCTTGCTAAGCCCTCTCAACCGAGAGGGCTTTTTCAATTCCATTTCCCTGACAAATCATGCGGATATAAAATTTAACATTTGGATTGATAATTGTTATCGTTTGCATTATCGTTACGACGCAATCAAAAAAGGCTGACAAATCAGAGGCTGTTCCGGCTTTCTGGGATGATCACCTGCATACAAATAAGTCCACCGCGATGCTGCCGTACGCAAGGGGACGTAAAGAAGATGTGAGCGATACCCATTTTATTTTCGTAGTTACCTCATGGAGATATGGAATGTTTAGGTTGAACCCTTTCGTACGGGTCGGGCTGTGTTTGTCCGCTATTTCTTGTGCATGGCCTGTGTTAGCGGTCGATGATGATGGCGAAACGATGGTTGTCACTGCATCTTCCGTGGAACAAAATCTTAAAGATGCACCCGCCAGTATCAGCGTCATTACCCAGGAAGACCTGCAGCGAAAACCGGTACAGAATCTGAAGGATGTCCTCAAAGAAGTGCCTGGCGTACAACTGACGAACGAAGGGGATAACCGTAAGGGCGTTAGTATTCGTGGTCTGGACAGCAGCTACACCCTGATTCTTGTCGACGGTAAACGCGTTAACTCCCGCAATGCCGTCTTCCGCCACAATGATTTCGATCTGAACTGGATCCCGGTCGATTCCATCGAACGTATTGAAGTGGTTCGTGGCCCGATGTCGTCGCTATACGGCTCCGATGCGCTCGGCGGTGTAGTGAATATCATCACCAAAAAAATCGGTCAGAAATGGTCGGGTACCGTTACCGTCGATACCACCATTCAGGAACATCGCGATCGCGGTGATACCTATAACGGTCAGTTCTTTACCAGTGGACCATTAATTGATGGTGTGCTGGGAATGAAAGCTTACGGCAGCCTGGCAAAACGTGAAAAGGATGACCCGCAAAACTCAACGACCACCGATACCGGAGAAACGCCGCGTATTGAAGGATTCTCCAGCCGCGACGGCAATGTCGAATTTGCCTGGACACCGAATCAAAATCACGATTTTACTGCCGGATACGGTTTCGACCGTCAGGATCGTGATTCCGACTAGCTGGACAAAAACCGCCTGGAACGCCAGAACTACTGCGTCAGCCATAATGGGCGTTGGGATTACGGCACCAGCGAACTGAAATCCTACGGTGAGAAAGTCGAGAACAAAAACCCTGGCAACAGCAGCCCGATAACTTCCGAAAGCAATACGGTCGACGGCAAATACACGTTGCCGCTGACGGCGATTAATCAGTTTCTCACGGTTGGCGGTGAATGGCGTCACGACAAACTTAGCGATGCGGTGAACCTGACCGGGGGAACCAGCTCCAAAACGTCTGCCAGCCAGTACGCGCTGTTTGTGGAAGATGAATGGCGGATCTTCGAGCCGCTGGCGCTGACGACCGGCGTGCGTATGGACGATCACGAAACCTACGGTGAACACTGGAGTCCGCGTGCCTACCTGGTTTATAACGCCACCGACACCGTAACGGTGAAAGGGGGCTGGGCGACGGCATTTAAAGCACCTTCTCTGTTGCAACTTAGCCCTGACTGGACGAGCAATTCCTGCCGTGGCGCATGTAAGATTGTGGGTAGCCCGGATCTGAAACCAGAAACCAGCGAAAGTTGGGAGCTGGGGCTTTACTACATGGGTGAAGAAGGCTGGCTGGAAGGGGGTGAATCCAGCGTTATCGTTTTCCGTAACGATGTGAAAGATCGTATCAGCATCAGCCGTACGTCTGACGTCAACGCTGCACCGGGCTACCAAAACTTTGTTGGTTTTGAGACGGGCGCTAACGGACGGCGCATACCGGTATTTAGCTACTACAGCGTTAACAAAGCTCGTATTCAGGGCGTGGAAACCGAACTGAAAATTCCGTTCAACGATGAATGGAAACTGTCGATCAACTACACCTACAACGATGGTCGTGATGTCAGCAACGGCGAAAACAAACCGCTATCCGATCTGCCGTTCCATACTGCTAACGGTACGCTGGACTGGAAACCGCTGGCGCTGGAAGACTGGTCATTCTATGTTTCTGGTCACTATACCGGGCAGAAACGCGCCGACAGCGCGACGGCTAAAACACCGGGCGGTTATACCATCTGGAATACCGGCGCGGCCTGGCAGGTGACTAAAGACGTCAAACTGCGCGCAGGCGTGCTGAACCTTGGCGACAAGGATCTCAGTCGTGACGACTACAGCTATAACGAAGACGGACGTCGTTACTTTATGGCAGTGGATTATCGCTTCTGATGAGAAGATGCCCGGCGAACCGGGCGGACTTTCACTTCAGTAAATACTGCGCATGGAAGCGCAGGTGATCCTCTATAAAAGAGGCGATGAAGTAGTAACTGTGATCATATCCCGGCTGAATACGCAGCGTCATCGGCCACGCTTTCTGGCGCGCGGCTTCTGCCAATACCGCAGGTTGCAACTGGTCGGCAAGAAACTGATCATTATCGCCCTGATCGATAAGCGTCGGGATCGCATCCTGCGCGTTACTGGCATACATCAGCGCGCAACTATCCCATTCCAGCCATGCATTTTTGTCCTCACCTAAATAGGTGCTAAACGCTTTGATTCCCCACGGGACGCTGCACGGATTCACAATGGGCGCAAAGGCCGAAACGCTGGTGTATTTACCCGGATTTTTCAGCGCCATAATCAGCGCACCGTGACCACCCATTGAGTGACCGCTAATGGCGCAGCGGTCGCTGACATTAAATTGCGACTGAACCAGCGCCGGTAATTCATCGCGCAGATAATCATACATCCGGTAATGCGTCGCCCACGGCGGTTGCGTGGCATTAAGATAAAAGCCTGCGCCCTGGCCTAAATCGTAGCCATCGTCGTTGGCAACCTTTTCGCCGCGCGGGCTGGTGTCTGGCATCACCAGTACAATCCCCAGTTCCGCCGCTACCCGCTGGGCACCCGCCTTGGTGGTGAAGTTCTCGTCATTGCAGGTTAATCCGGAAAGCCAGTACAGCACTGGTGGCGGGGTGTGATCACGAGGGGGTGGGAGAAAGATACTGAACGTCATCGGGCAGTTTAAGGTACTGGAGTCGTGTCGCCAGCGTTGCTGCCAGCCTTCAAAACAGCGGTGCTCTTCGAGCATTTCCATGCGTGGCTCCTTGTTGTGTTGTTTGCAATTTCTTCATCATACCGTTTATTCAATGTGCTGTGAGTAACTTTCACTTCCGTATTTGCATAACGATGTTTTAACATCTGCTGATGAAAGGCAGCGGCAATTACAATAATTATCGCTGTGAATACTGGATTATGTGCGCCGCCTCACGCACAATAATCAAGCTGTAAATCAGCTTAATAACTTTGCCCCCACGCAGGGCGGAGGCGTCACACCTGCAGGAGAAATCATAAATGCCATCACTCAGTAAAGAAGCGGCCCTGGTTCATGAAGCGTTAGTTGCGAGAGGACTGGAAACACCGCTGCGCCCGCCCGTGCATGAAATGGATAACGAAACGCGCAAAAGCCTTATTGCTGGTCATATGACCGAAATCATGCAGCTGCTGAATCTCGACCTGGCTGATGACAGTTTGATGGAAACGCCGCATCGCATCGCTAAAATGTATGTCGATGAAATTTTCTCCGGTCTGGATTACGCCAATTTCCCGAAAATCACCCTCATTGAAAACAAAATGAAGGTCGATGAAATGGTCACCGTGCGCGATATCACTCTGACCAGTACCTGTGAACACCATTTTGTTACCATCGATGGCAAAGCGACGGTGGCTTATATCCCGAAAGATTCGGTGATCGGTCTGTCAAAAATTAACCGTATCGTGCAGTTCTTTGCCCAGCGTCCGCAGGTGCAGGAACGTCTGACGCAGCAAATTCTTATTGCGCTACAAACGCTGCTGGGCACCAATAACGTGGCTGTCTCGATCGACGCGGTGCATTACTGCGTGAAGGCGCGTGGCATCCGCGATGCAACCAGTGCCACGACAACGACCTCTCTTGGTGGATTGTTCAAATCCAGTCAGAATACGCGCCACGAGTTTCTGCGCGCTGTGCGCCATCACAACTGATTAAAAGGCAGGAACCATGGAGCGCAACGTCACGCTCGATTTTGTTCGCGGCGTCGCCATTCTGGGGATCCTGCTATTAAACATCAGCGCCTTTGGGCTACCAAAGGCGGCTTATCTCAATCCCGCCTGGTACGATGCTATTACGCCGCAGGATGCATGGACCTGGGCATTTCTCGATCTCATCGGCCAGGTGAAATTCCTCACGCTTTTTGCGCTGCTGTTTGGTGCTGGCCTGCAAATGTTGCTGCCCCGTGGCAGACGCTGGATCCAGTCGCGGTTAACGCTGTTAGTCTTGTTGGGCTTTATTCACGGTTTATTGTTCTGGGACGGCGATATTCTGCTGGCTTACGGGCTGGTGGGCTTAATCTGCTGGTGGCTGGTGCGCGATGCGCCATCGGTAAAAAGCCTGTTTAATACCGGCGTCATGCTTTATCTGGTGGGGCTTGGCGTTTTGCTGTTATTGGGGCTGATTTCCGACAGCCAGACCAGCCGCGCCTGGACGCCGGATGCATCGGCTATTTTGTATGAAAAATACTGGAAGCTTCACGGCGGCGTTGAAGCGATCAGTAATCGTGCCGATGGTGTTGGCAATAGTTTACTGGCACTGGGCGCACAGTATGGCTGGCAACTGGCAGGGATGATGCTCATTGGTGCGGCGCTGATGCGCAGCGGCTGGCTGAAAGGGCAGTTCAGCTTACGTCACTATCGTCGTACTGGTTTTGTGCTGGTGGCGATTGGGGTGACCATTAACCTTCCTGCCATCGCCCTGCAATGGCAGCTGGACTGGGCGTATCGCTGGTGTGCCTTCTTACTTCAAATGCCGCGGGAACTGAGTGCGCCGTTTCAGGCGATTGGCTATGCGTCGCTGTTTTATGGCTTCTGGCCGCAATTGAGCCGCTTTAAGCTGGTGCTTGCGATCGCCTGCGTCGGACGGATGGCGCTGACCAACTATCTATTGCAAACGCTGATTTGTACCACGCTTTTTTACCACCTCGGTTTGTTTATGCATTTTGACCGCCTGGAGCTGCTGGCGTTTGTTATTCCGGTATGGCTGGCGAATATCCTCTTCTCTGTTATCTGGCTGCGTTACTTCCGCCAGGGGCCGGTGGAATGGCTCTGGCGTCAGTTAACTTTGCGTGCTGCCGGACTGGCAATATCTAAAACATCAAGATAACGATCTGGATCACATTCGTTAACAAAACGGCTGTAACCGTTTCCATTGCTGTGACTCGATTCACGAAGTCCTGTATTCAGTGCTGACAAAATAGCCGCCAGCAAGCAGTCATTTACTGCAATCTCATAACAGGTAGTGAATATGATCACCATTCGTGATGTAGCGCGTCAGGCTGGCGTCTCTGTGGCAACGGTTTCCCGGGTGCTCAATAACAGCACGCTGGTCAGTGCCGACACGCGTGAAGCAGTAATGAAAGCCGTGAGTGAGCTGGATTATCGGCCAAACGCCAATGCCCAGGCGCTGGCAACTCAGGTTAGCGACACCATTGGCGTGGTGGTGATGGACGTTTCTGATGCGTTTTTCGGCGCGCTGGTAAAAGCGGTGGATCTGGTCGCCCAGCAGCATCAGAAATACGTGCTAATCGGCAATAGCTATCATGAAGCGGAAAAAGAGCGTCACGCCATTGAGGTGTTAATTCGCCAGCGTTGTAATGCGTTGATTGTTCACTCAAAAGCATTGAGTGACGATGAACTGGCACAATTTATGGATAACATTCCCGGTATGGTGTTAATCAACCGCGTTGTGCCGGGGTACGCCCATCGTTGCGTTTGCCTGGATAATCTCAGCGGTGCCCGAATGGCGACGCGCATGTTGCTGAATAACGGTCATCAACGTATTGGTTATCTTTCTTCCAGCCACGGCATTGAAGATGACGCCATGCGTAAAGCAGGCTGGATGAGTGCGTTGAAAGAGCAGGATATTATTCCGCCGGAAAGCTGGATTGGCACTGGTACGCCGGACATGCCGGGCGGTGAGGCGGCGATGGTTGAACTGCTGGGGCGCAATCTACAACTTACCGCTGTATTTGCTTATAACGACAATATGGCCGCTGGCGCACTGACAGCATTAAAAGATAATGGCATTGCGATTCCGTTACATCTCTCAATCATCGGTTTCGATGATATTCCCATCGCCCGTTACACCGACCCGCAATTAACGACCGTGCGTTATCCCATTGCTTCAATGGCTAAATTAGCCACCGAACTGGCCTTGCAGGGGGCAGCAGGCAATATTGATCCTCGTGCCGCCACTGTTTTATGCCGACGTTAGTGCGTCGCCATTCTGTCGCAACGCGCCAGAATGCGGCGGCGATCACTAACTCAACAAATCAGGCGATGTAACCGCTTTCAATCTGTGAGTGATTTCACAGTATCTTAACAATGTGATAGCTATGATTGCACCGTTTTAATGTTGTAACCCGTATGTAACAGTGAATAATCACTTTCACCGAGGTAATAGCGTCATAACAACAATTAAAGCCGTTTTCTGGAGCGTTACCGGGCATGGAAGAACGAATTTTAAAAAGTGAGCTTCGGCGTTCAGTAACACTTCATTAACTCTACTGCCCCGCCGAGCATTTATCTCAAGCACTACCCTGCATAAGAAAAACCGGAGATACCATGAATAAGAAGGTGTTAACCCTGTCTGCTGTGATGGCCAGCATGTTATTCGGTGCCGCTGCACACGCTGCTGATACTCGCATTGGTGTAACAATCTATAAGTACGACGATAACTTTATGTCTGTAGTGCGCAAGGCTATTGAGCAAGATGCGAAAGCCGCGCCAGATGTTCAGCTGCTGATGAATGATTCTCAGAATGACCAGTCCAAGCAGAACGATCAGATCGACGTATTGCTGGCGAAAGGGGTGAAGGCACTGGCAATCAACCTGGTTGACCCGGCAGCTGCGGGTACGGTGATTGAGAAAGCGCGTGGGCAAAACGTGCCGGTGGTTTTCTTCAACAAAGAACCGTCTCGTAAGGCGCTGGATAGCTACGACAAAGCCTACTACGTTGGCACTGACTCCAAAGAGTCCGGCATTATTCAGGGCGATTTGATTGCTAAACACTGGGCGGCGAATCAGGGTTGGGATCTGAACAAAGACGGTCAGATTCAGTTCGTACTGCTGAAAGGTGAACCGGGCCATCCGGATGCAGAAGCACGTACCACTTACGTGATTAAAGAATTGAACGATAAAGGCATCAAAACTGAACAGTTACAGTTAGATACCGCAATGTGGGACACCGCTCAGGCGAAAGATAAGATGGACGCCTGGCTGTCTGGCCCGAACGCCAACAAAATCGAAGTGGTTATCGCCAACAACGATGCGATGGCAATGGGCGCGGTAGAAGCACTGAAAGCACACAACAAGTCCAGCATTCCGGTGTTTGGCGTCGATGCGCTGCCAGAAGCGCTGGCGCTGGTGAAATCCGGTGCACTGGCGGGCACAGTACTGAACGATGCTAACAACCAGGCGAAAGCGACCTTTGATCTGGCGAAAAACCTGGCCGATGGCAAAGGTGCGGCTGATGGCACCAACTGGAAAATCGACAACAAAGTGGTCCGCGTACCTTATGTTGGCGTAGATAAAGACAACTTGGCTGAATTCAGCAAGAAATAAGACTGATTGGGCGCAGTCGTTTACTGCGCCCTTATTGTATGGCCAACAAGGTAAAATTATATGGTCAGCTCAACGACTCCGTCTTCCGGGGAATACTTGTTGGAAATGAGCGGTATCAACAAGTCCTTTCCTGGTGTTAAGGCACTTGATAACGTTAATTTAAAAGTCCGGCCACATTCTATCCATGCATTAATGGGGGAAAACGGTGCAGGAAAATCGACATTATTAAAATGCCTGTTTGGTATTTATCAAAAAGACTCCGGCACCATTTTATTCCAGGGTAAAGAGATCGATTTCCATTCCGCCAAAGAGGCACTGGAAAATGGTATTTCGATGGTACACCAGGAGTTAAACCTGGTATTACAACGTTCGGTGATGGATAACATGTGGCTGGGGCGATATCCCACCAAAGGCATGTTTGTCGATCAGGACAAAATGTACCGCGAAACCAAAGCGATTTTTGATGAACTGGATATTGATATCGATCCGCGTGCGCGCGTCGGCACATTATCCGTTTCGCAAATGCAGATGATCGAAATCGCCAAAGCGTTTTCCTATAACGCGAAAATTGTGATTATGGATGAACCGACTTCTTCGTTAACCGAAAAAGAGGTCAATCATCTGTTCACTATTATTCGTAAATTAAAAGAGCGCGGCTGCGGTATTGTTTATATCTCGCATAAAATGGAAGAAATCTTCCAGTTATGTGATGAAGTTACCGTATTGCGCGACGGTCAGTGGATCGCCACCGAACCGCTGGCAGGACTGACGATGGACAAGATCATCGGCATGATGGTTGGGCGTTCTCTTAATCAGCGTTTTCCTGACAAAGAAAACAAGCCGGGCGAAGTCATCCTCGAGGTGCGTAACCTAACGTCACTGCGCCAGCCGTCGATTCGCGATGTCTCGTTTGATCTGCATAAAGGGGAGATCCTCGGTATTGCCGGGCTGGTGGGGGCGAAACGTACCGATATTGTTGAGACGTTATTTGGTATTCGCGAGAAATCGGCTGGCACCATTACGTTGCACGGCAAACAGATCAATAACCATAATGCCAACGAAGCCATAAACCACGGATTTGCACTGGTAACTGAGGAGCGCCGCTCAACGGGAATTTATGCCTATCTGGATATTGGTTTTAACTCGTTAATTTCCAATATTCGCAACTACAAAAATAAAGTTGGTTTACTGGATAACTCGCGGATGAAAAGCGATACCCAGTGGGTGATTGATTCGATGCGGGTAAAAACGCCGGGTCATCGGACGCAAATTGGTTCGCTCTCCGGTGGTAATCAGCAAAAGGTGATTATTGGTCGCTGGCTACTAACGCAACCAGAAATATTAATGCTCGATGAACCGACGCGCGGTATTGATGTCGGGGCGAAGTTTGAAATTTATCAGTTAATTGCCGAACTGGCGAAGAAAGGCAAGGGGATTATTATTATCTCCTCTGAAATGCCTGAGTTGTTAGGGATAACAGACCGTATTCTGGTCATGAGCAATGGTCTCGTTTCCGGAATTGTCGATACAAAAACAACAACGCAAAACGAAATTCTGCGTCTTGCGTCTTTGCACCTTTAAGATTAGGGGCTTCCCATGAGTGCGTTAAATAAGAAAAGTTTTCTTACTTACCTGAAAGAGGGCGGTATTTACGTCGTTCTTTTAGTTTTGCTGGCGATTATTATTTTCCAGGACCCAACATTTTTAAGTCTGTTGAACTTAAGTAATATTCTCACCCAGTCATCGGTGCGTATTATTATCGCGCTCGGTGTGGCAGGGTTAATTGTCACCCAGGGGACCGATCTTTCTGCTGGTCGTCAGGTAGGGCTGGCGGCAGTGGTGGCTGCGACATTATTGCAGTCCATGGATAACGCCAACAAAGTGTTCCCGGAAATGGCGACGATGCCGATTGCGCTGGTTATTCTGATTGTCTGTGCCATTGGTGCGGTGATCGGTTTGATCAACGGTCTGATTATCGCTTATCTCAACGTGACGCCGTTCATTACCACGCTCGGCACGATGATCATCGTCTATGGCATCAACTCGCTCTATTACGACTTTGTCGGGGCGTCGCCAATTTCTGGTTTTGACAGTGGCTTCTCTACCTTTGCTCAGGGCTTTGTCGCGCTGGGGAGTTTCCGTCTCTCTTACATCACCTTCTACGCGTTGATTGCGGTGGCGTTCGTCTGGGTGTTGTGGAACAAAACCCGCTTCGGTAAGAACATTTTTGCCATTGGCGGTAACCCGGAAGCGGCAAAAGTATCTGGTGTCAACGTCGGCCTGAACCTGCTGATGATCTACGCGTTGTCTGGCGTGTTCTATGCCTTTGGCGGGATGTTAGAAGCCGGACGTATCGGCTCTGCCACCAACAACCTCGGCTTTATGTATGAGCTGGATGCTATCGCGGCGTGCGTGGTAGGCGGTGTATCGTTCAGCGGCGGTGTGGGGACGGTGATTGGCGTGGTGACCGGGGTAATTATTTTTACCGTCATCAACTATGGCCTGACGTATATCGGCGTAAACCCATACTGGCAGTACATTATCAAAGGGGCGATTATTATCTTCGCCGTAGCGCTGGATTCACTGAAATACGCGCGTAAGAAGTGATGTGATTGCGGATATTGCCGGATGCGCTGCATCCGGCAATCGGTGCCAAATGCCGGATGCGTCTCTGGTTTTACAACGTTACCGGGTGTTCTTTCTCGCCTTTCTTAAACTTCACTTCCCCGAGCTCAATACAACCCACCGGGCAGACGTGACCACAAAGCAGACAACCCACACATTTCTCGGTATTACAATGCGGTGTGCGGGTTTTCTCGCTCCATTCCATCGCCTGGTGACCGCCGTCGTAACAGGAAATATAACAGCGTCCACAGCCAACACATTTGTCAAGATTGATACGGGGATAGACAATATAACTGCGGTCTAAATCTTCCGCCGGGACAATATTGTTATTCGCCAGACCTACCATCTCCTGCAACGAATCAAATCCCTGATCGGCGAGATAATGCGATAACCCGCTCGCCATATCTTCTACGATGCGATAGCCGTACTGCATAATGCCGGTGGTGACCTGTAACGTTGCTGCGCCGAGCAATAAAAACTCCGCCGCATCTTCCCAGGTTTCAATGCCGCCGATACCGCTGATTGGGAAATCGCGCAGTTCTGGATGGGTGCGCATTTGCTGAATGAAGCGCAGGGCGATCGGTTTTACCGCTTTACCGGAATATCCGGAAATACTCGATTTACCGTTAACGATCGGCATACCGATTTTCTGATTAAGATCGATATTGGTGATGGATTTAACGGTGTTAATTGCCGCAATGCCATCTGCGCCGCCGCGCTTCGCCGCCAGCGCCACTTCGCACATATCACCGATATTCGGCGTCATCTTCGCCAGCATTGGCAGCGTGGAACCCCGTTTCACTGCCCGACAATATTTTTTTACCAGCTCCGGGCTTTGCCCGACATCGCTACCCATCGCATGAGAAGTCATTTGCGGACAGGAGAAGTTACACTCGATCATATCCGCGCCAGCTTCTTGCACCAGGCGCGCCAGCTCCTCCCATTGCTGCTCATTTTCCCCCATGATCGAAGCGATCAATACTTTGTCCGGGTAATCTTCCTTCAGCCGACGCAGGGCGGTCAGATTCTCTTCCAACGGATGTTCAGCAATCTGCTCCATATTTTTGAAGCCGATAAAACCGGTATCTTCTTTCACCAGATGATCAAAACGCGGCGAGACTTCGTTGGCGATAAAAAAGCCGATCGTTTTAAACACCACACCGCCCCAACCTGTGTCGTAGGCTTTGGCACACATCTCATAGCAGTTGCCTACCGGCGAAGAAGAGAGGCAGAACGGGTTGGGAAAGTTCACGCCGCAAAAAGTAATCGAAAGATCTTTCGTTAACATGAGCAAGCTCCCTCTAATATAGTGATGAATCGCCTCGGCGGCTTCTTTCCCGGTTTTCACGGCATAGACCACGGTTTTGTCACCCTCAACAATATCGCCAGCAGCAAAGACTTGCGGATCGCGGGTCTGATAATTTTGTGTTTTGATGGTGTTACGCTGCTGCTCTAACTCCGCAAAGGCATCCAGTCTGGCATGCTGACCGACGGCGAGAATAATTTTATCTGCCGCCATCGTCAGTTCGCCTGATAACCGTACATGCTTAAACGTGACTTTATTGCCTTCCACGGCTACTGGCGTGAATCCATCGATGATCGAAACGCCCAGCTCCCGGGCGCTGGCAAACTCTTTTTCGCTTGCCGGAAACTCATCTAACTCTTCACGTGCTACGCAAGTTACCGCCTGACAGCCGAGAACTTTCAGCGTGCTGGCTACGTCCATCGCGACATCACCGCCGCCGATAATTAATGCGCTTTGTGGAATGCTGATATCGCCTTGCGGCTGTCGTACACGTTGCAGGAAGTCGACGGCAATCTCAACGGTCGCTATGCTCAAACAGCGGTAGCCCGGAACCGCTTGATAACCCCACGGTGACCAGTACCGCGCGGTTTTCCGCTTTCAGTTGCTCCAGGGTGAGTGTTTTACCGATTTCGTTATTGCACTTAATGGTCACGCCCATTTTTTCAATACGGGCGATCTCTGCATCCAGCACTGATTGCGGTAACCGGAATTGCGGAATACCGTTACGCAACCAGCCACCGGGGTGCGCTTCTTTCTCATAAATCGTGACGTCATAACCCTGGTTTGTCAGTGTCACACTGGCCTGCAATCCGGCAGGACCTGCGCCAATAATCGCGACTTTGCCGAGCGTTTTAGTACCGGGCTGATAAATTTCCATCCCGGTTTGTTGTTCAAAATCAGTAACAAAACGCTGTAAGCGGCCGATATCAATGGGAGCATCAACACCGGCACGGGTACAACCGCTTTGGCATAATTTCTCCGTCGGGCACACTCTGGCACAAACGGCACCGAGGGCATTATTTTCGCGAATTGTCTCGGCAGCGCCTTTAAAATTACGAAAGTAGATTGAGCGAATAAATTTCCCCGGATCGGTCTGTGCCGGGCAAGCCTGACTACAGGGAGCGTCGTGACATAATAAACAGCGAGAGGCTTCTTTAATCGCCAGTAACGGCGTAAAAGCCGGAGTGAGTTCATCCAGATAATTTTGTTGCGGCATGTGATCTTCCTTAATGCTATGAGTAATTATGGCGAACGCTAAATAAATATTGCGTGCTGATATTAAGGCTATGCGCGTGGGGAAATTTAAACTGTGAAAGGATTCACAAATAGCTGCGGTTCAGAATGTTATATCCGCAGCTTATTGAGTGAAGTAATAATTATTCTCAATAATTAACAGAAAAGAGAAAATATTAACGATAGAAAATAAGATAAACAATCATGCCGATAGATAAAATTCCGAAGCCAATATATGCCACCATATAAGCGAAGAAGAGTCCGGGATTTTTTGCTCGCCAGACATACACCGGTTCCGGTGCATTTTTAACCCGTTTATCAATCGCGCCTGCGCGCCAGCCTTTCCATGCTTCGCGGAAACAAAATATCGGGATAAGGAAAAAAACGGCAACGACAAAAAACTGCTGTACATCCATAACTACTTTCCTTGTTTCTTTTGTAATTCAAGTAACTGTTCGGGTGTAACGGCGGGATACCCCTGCGCATCTTCCGGCACCTGGTGCATAGCCGGAATAGGGACCAGCGGCCCTAAAAAACGCGGTTCACGTTTAAAAATATAAAGGTCAGCCAGCGCACCGAAACGGGCGGCAAATTCGCGAATACGTACTGACAGCATATCTTTCGGTGACGGTACGGCATAACACTGAGCCTGAATCCCCATATGCAGCGCAATAAATAATGCTCGCTCACAGTGGAAACGTTGGGTGATAATAATGAAATCATTAGTATCGAAAACTTTGCGTGTACGCACGATGGAATCCAGCGTACGAAAGCCTGCGTAATCGAGAACAATATCTGATGGGTCGACACCAGCAGCGATTAAATCTTTGCGCATGGTCATCGGCTCGTTATAACTTTGCAATGCGTTATCGCCGCTCAGTAATAGATAATTTACCTTACCGCTGTTATAGGCATTAATCGCTCCTTGAATGCGGTAGCGATAATACTGATTAATAACGCCGGTACGATAATATTTTGCTGTGCCGAGCACCACGCCGACCTGGCGGTAGGGGAGATCCTGCAATTCGTCGTAGATATAAGGCGCGGTTTTCCAGCTCATCCAGCGATCGAGGCCGAGCACAGTCAACAGCAGCAAGCCGATCAGGACTAACAGGCTGAGGAACACGCGCTTTAACATGCAGGAGACTCGAGCTAAGGAAAATTTCCATCAGGCTACTTTACCCGCTGGTTTTGCGCAAGAAACGGCAAACTGTTTGCCGGGAATTTCGACACCAGGAGAGGGCTGGCAAGCCGGACAAGGCGTTCACGCCGCATCCGGCACCAGGCTTAAGCGAGAAGCACGCGGTCGATACTGTGACAGCCGAGAGCTTTCAGCGTTGCGGAGGTGGCATCCCACTGAATCAACGGCGCATCGGCTTTTTCTGCCAGAACCGCGCGCTGGATATCCGGGTAATCATAACCCTTGAGATTCAACAGAATTAACGCCCCCTGCAACGGCGGCAGAGTCGGGTTGAATGCGGCGTTTTCAGCGTAGCTGCCGCTGAAAATACGACCGTCTTTACATTCCAGCGCGACACCGCTTGGTGACTTACTGTAAGGCATGTGCGAACGGTTTGCCGCTGCAATCGCCGCCTGAGAAAGCGCATCACCAGTCAGCGCATAGCCGTGATCCTGCTCGTCCATCAGCAGCGTTTTAATCTCCAGATCTTTCGGCCCAAAGGCATCCGGCAGATAGTCACGCAGCGCGTGTGCCTCGCGGCCCGGCAAATGAATACGCAGATCCAGACCGCTGTTCAGTTCATTCATAAACTGACGGCAGTGACCACAAGGCGTATAGTTAACGGTGATGGCTGCAAGCGCTTTTTCACCACTCAACCAGGCGTGGCTGATCGCGCTTTGTTCGGCATGAACGGTTTGCTGCATTGTTGCACCAATAAATTCCATATTGGCACCAAAATACCAGGTTCCGCTCACACCGCGCGCAATTGCGCCAACATTAAAATTCGACAATGGCGTACGCGCACAGGCCGCCGCCAGCGGAAGTAGTGCGAATGCCAGCGCGTCTTCGTCCAGCCCCGTTGCGCTCTTCAGCGATGAGACTTGCTCCCCGGTCAACAAAGCGGGGAAGTACTTGTCTGCCAGAATAGGTTCCAGTGCAGATTGCAAGTTATCCGCAAGTTGGGCAAAAGCGGTTTGAAAACGTGGATGCATGGCGTTGCCTCATAATCATGTAATGGGATAACAGTTTACGAACCCGTTATGGCTTTATATGTGATCTGAATCTCATTAATTATGCAACACGTGAAACTTACATCAAAAATGCGCGACGTATCGCAAATTTTAGCCCATTACTGCCAGAATAATCGGGAAAAGGAACGGTGCGATCAGCGAAGTAATTATCCCGCATAACACCAGCGCTAGCGAACTAAATGCACCTTCCTGATAATCCAGCTCGGCGCAGCGCGCCGTACCGAGGGCGTGCGAGGCAGTCCCCATTGCCAGACCGCGCGCAGCTTTGGTACGAATACGCATCGCATTAAGCAATGTATGGCCAAATACCGCGCCGAGGATGCCGACGAAAATCACGCAAACTGCGCTGATTGCCGGAATACCGCCAATACTGCCGCCAACCGCCATTGCAATAGGCGTGGTGACTGATTTCGGCAGGATTGACGCGGCGATTTCCGGTGAAGCGCCCATCAACAATGCCACGGAAGTCCCCGTCACCATCGCAACCACGCTGCCGATAAAACAGATGGTGATGATCGATTTCCAGCGCGCGCGGATCTGGTGTAGCTGCTCATATAAAGGATAGGCCAGCGCGACGACCGCCGGTTGCAGCAGATCGTTTAGCACTTCGCTACCTTTAAAGTAACTGTCGTAAGAGATGCCGGTCAGCATTAAAAAAGGAATGATCACCACCATTGCTACCAGCAACGGGTTAAGCAGGGGAAACTTATACCGTGCCGCCAGTTTGCGGGCGGCAAAAAAGACAATCAACGTCAGCGGTAATGACCACCAGATATTCGCCATCATTCTTCTGATCCTTTCTGACCTACGACTTTACGTTCACCGTGTACCAGTTGTGAACTCCAGCTCACCACCAGAAAAACCACCAGCGTACTGACAGCACAGGAAACCACTACCGGGCCAAACTGCGCGCGGAGCAAATCAAAATATTGCATGACGCCTACGCCAATCGGCACAAACAATAGCGCCATATAGCGAATCAGTACGTAGCACCCCGGATTGACCCATTTCGCCGGAAGAATTTGCAAGGCCAGCAGGACAAACAGGATCAGCATCCCGATGATGCTGCCCGGAATGGTTACCGGTAGCAGGGAAGCAATGAAAATGCCTGCATACAGGCAGGCATAAATCAGGACGAAAGCGCGTAAATATTGCCAGATAATGTTCAGTGTCTTACTCATAATCAACACCCCAGATGAGATGGATTCATCATACAATTAATTCGTAAAACGTGCTACCGATCACATTAAGAAATCAGCGCTTATTTTTTCGCTACCCGGTATTACGCAATGAGCAGCGAACTCAGGCATACATCAAGCATAGAGAGGGATTGCAGTTTGCAGCAATCCCTCTTTGCAGACCTTTAATCCGCTGACCATAGGCGCTAACATAGCGCCTCATTTTTTTGCGGGTGATGATATACGTGTGTTACTGGCACCGATGGAGGGAGTGCTTGACTCTCTGGTGCGTGAATTGCTGACCGAAGTTAACGACTACGATCTGTGCATCACCGAGTTTGTCCGCGTGGTGGATCAACTGCTGCCGGTAAAAGTCTTTCATCGCATTTGCCCTGAGCTACAAAACGCCAGCCGGACACCATCTGGTACGCTGGTGCGCGTGCAGTTGTTAGGTCAGTTCCCACAATGGCTGGCAGAGAACGCCGCCCGTGCGGTGGAGTTAGGTTCCTGGGGCGTGGATCTCAATTGCGGCTGCCCGTCGAAAACGGTTAACGGTAGCGGCGGCGGGGCGACGTTACTCAAAGATCCTGAACTCATCTACCAGGGGGCAAAAGCGATGCGTGAAGCTGTACCGGCGCATTTGCCTGTCAGCGTGAAAGTGCGTCTGGGCTGGGACAGCGGTGAGAAGAAATTTGAAATCGCCGATGCGGTTCAACAGGCTGGCGCTACGGAGCTGGTGGTGCATGGGCGGACGAAAGAGCAGGGTTACCGCGCGGAGCATATTGACTGGCAGGCGATTGGCGAGATTCGCCAGCGGCTGAATATTCCGGTGATTGCCAACGGTGAAATCTGGGACTGGCAGAGCGCGCAACAATGCATGGCGATCAGCGGCTGCGACGCAGTGATGATTGGTCGCGGGGCGCTCAATATTCCCAACCTGAGCCGGGTGGTAAAATATAACGAACCGCGAATGCCGTGGCCGGAGGTGGTTGCTTTGCTGCAAAAATATACCCGTCTGGAAAAGCAGGGCGATACCGGGTTATATCACGTTGCGCGGATTAAACAGTGGTTGAGTTATTTGCGTAAAGAATACGATGAAGCAACGGAATTATTTCAGCATGTTCGGGTGTT
>NZ_JBQZXE010000025.1:0-36523 GCF_053555855.1 Shigella sp. SIG3 | reverse complement strand
CTGCCACCGCACGCAAAGGCTTTGCCGGATACGATCACCCAAACCAGTATCCACAGAACGCTGCAATTTATTGAATTTGCACGATCATGTAGGCCGGATAAGGCGTTTACGCCGCATCCGGCAATCAACCGCAGGCGGCTTCCAAATGGCCGCTTTTTTACTTATTCACCACCATCAAATGTGCCTGCATAATGTCACTGGCCGGGCGACCGTGCGCCAGCAAATCAGCCATTGCTTTAAGATATGGCGGTAGATGGCGGAAATAACGCTGATACCCGGCACACAAATAATTCAGCCCCGGTTTGCCGCTGGCATCGAGCATGAAGCGGTGTTTCGGGCAGCCTCCCCAACATGCTTTTAACACGTTACAACTGCGACACTGCGCCGGTAATTGCTTAAATTTATCTTCACCAAACACCTGCTGTTGCGGGGAATCGATCATTTCTGCAATTGTTTGCTGATGCATATTCCCCAGCCGATATTGCGGATAAACATAGTGATCGCAGGCGTAAACGTCGCCGTTGTGCTCAACAATCACCGAGCGCCCACAGGTTGGCTGATGATGGCAAACCGCACCCGGCGCACCGACAAAATTGGCAAACGCCCATTCGATATTCATCACGAAAATCTTGCCGACGTCGCGTTTGATCCAGTGGTCAAAAATCGCCACCAGAAATTCACCAAATTCATCGGGGCGCACAGACCATTCCGTCAGTTCCCCCTGAATATCACCAGGCGCATGTAGTTTCAGTCCATCGCGGACAGCTGTTTCATCAGCCAGGCGCTCGACCACCGGAATAAACTGGATGAATTCGACTCCCGCATCGCACAAAAAATCATAAACCTGTAACGGTTGCTGCGCGCTGGTGCGGTTGACGCAGACCAGCACGTTATAGTCGACATGATGTTTTTGCAGGAGCGTCAGGGCACGCATCACCAGTTTATGCGTGGGTCTGCCGCCTTTGGTCACGCGATATTGATTGTGGATCTCAGCCGGACCATCCAGCGATAACCCAACAAGAAAATTATTTTCTGCCAGAAATGCACACCATTCGTCATCGAGCAGCACGCCGTTAGTCTGGAAACTGTTACTTATCTTCCTGCCAGCACCATATTTCGCCTGTAGCGCCACGGCACGGCGGTAAAACTCCAGCCCGAGTAGCGTTGGTTCGCCGCCCTGCCAGGTAAAAGCCACTTCGTTTTGCAGTTCGCTGGCGGCGATATAGTGACGGATATACGCTTCCAGCGTGTCATCGTCCATATGCGTGACTGGCTTTTCGCGGTAAAGGGATTGTTTTTCGAGATAAAAACAGTAGTCACAGTTCAGATTACAATCGGAACCGCTCGGTTTCGCCATCACATGAAAAGCACGCGTTGGAACCTGTTGCAGCATGGTCGCTCCTTGCCTGAAGTCATCCTTCAATACGTTAAGGGCGAAATCATACCGTGGGGCAATGAGTTATTACGGGCGTTTATTGCGAAGGGAGGGTGACGAAATGCACAGAAAACAAAAAACCCCGCCGAAGCGGGGTTCAAAATTGGTCGGCGAGAGAGGATTCGAACCTCCGACCCACTGGTCCCAAACCAGTTGCGCTACCAAGCTGCGCTACTCGCCGAAATACTGCTTTTTGAATTTTTAGTTCAATTCTTTAAAGTCGTGGTGCGAGGGGGGGGACTTGAACCCCCACGTCCGTAAGGACACTAACACCTGAAGCTAGCGCGTCTACCAATTCCGCCACCTTCGCATTGTCACAACTTCTAATAATGGGGTGGCTAATGGGATTCGAACCCACGACAACTGGAATCACAATCCAGGGCTCTACCAACTGAGCTATAGCCACCACTACAAATCTTGTTACGCGGTATTACTACCACCGCAGCTCAAGCGCCGGGACTAAATGGCGCGCCCGACAGGATTCGAACCTGAGACCTCTGCCTCCGGAGGGCAGCGCTCTATCCAGCTGAGCTACGGGCGCTTAGCGCCGTTGCGGGGGTGGATAATACGGACTTCCCACCCCTCTGTCTAGTCCCTTTTTAAATAAATTGCTCGTTTGGTTACGGTTTGTGCGTTTTGCTGCTTATTCCTCCAGTTTATGCGCTTTACCGTGGCGATTAAGCCCAAAAACTTTATAAATCGCCGTCACCGCCAGCATAAAGATGATGCCGACAAACAGCGACATACGCGTATCTTCATTAAAGTACATGCCGATCAAAACGCAAATCAGGAATGCCATTGTTATGTAGTTGGCCCACGGGAACAGGATTGAGCGGAACGGATGGCTGGCAATCGCCGCTTTATGTGCACGCCGAAAACGCAGCTGGCTTATCAATATCACAAACCATGGCACCATCCCCGGAAGCACGCTGGCACTGTAGACGTAGACAAACACACGCTGCGGATTGGGAATGATGTAGTTCAGGCATGAGCCAATTAGCAGAATAGCAATAGATACTGCCACACCCGCAACCGGTACGCCGTGACGGGAAACTTTTGCCATTGCCGCCGGTAACTGACGGTTTTTCGCCAGTGCGTAGAGCATACGTCCGCAACTGTACATGCCGCTGTTACAGCCAGAGAGCGCAGCCGTCAGCACCACAAAGTTGATAATGCCCGCCGCTGCGGTAATACCGATTTTGGCAAAAGTCAGTACGAACGGGCTGCCGTTGCTGCCAATTTCATTCCACGGGAAGATGGTGACGATAACGAAAATCGCGCCTACGTAGAAAATCAGGATCCGCCACAGCACTTTGCCTACGGCACTGCGCAGCGTCACCTGCGGATTCTTCGCTTCACCGGCAGTAATGCCAATCAGCTCCACGCCCTGGTAGGACGCCACCACAATACACAGAGCGGTCAGGAACCCTTTCCAGCCACCCGCAAAGAAACCGCCATGCTCTGTGAGATTGCTAAAACCAATCGACTGCCCGCCATTGCCAAAGCCAAAGAAAATCACGCCCAGGCCAATGACAATCATCACGATAATCGTGGTGACTTTGATCATCGCGAACCAGAACTCGATTTCGCCGTACAACCGCACCGCCGCCAGATTCGCCAACGCCACCAGCGCCACCGCGATCAATGCGGGTATCCACTGCGCCATCTCCGGGGACCAAAACTGGACATAAACGCCAATGGCGGTGATTTCTGAGATCCCCACCGCCATCCACATAAACCAGTAAGACCAGGCGGTGAGATAGCCAAAAAACGGGCTCATATAACGATGCGCATAAACGGCGAACGAACCGGTAACCGGTTCGAGGAACAACATTTCGCCCATTGAACGCATGATGAAAAAAACGAACAGCCCGGCGATGATATAGGCCAACAATACGGATGGCCCGGCCCATTTCAGGGTACTGGCGGCCCCCATAAACAGGCCGACGCCAATGGTGCCCCCCAGGGCGATGAGTTCGATATGTCGAGCTTCCAGCCCACGCTGTAGCTCTGGTTTGTTATCTGCCATAAATCCTCGTGTTGTGTTTGCATGCTTTCCGGTGTTACCGGTTATCGTTATGGGTACATCGAGTGTTGCGAATGTTTTCGTAATTCAGGAGAAATGGCAAATAAAGCATTAAAAATTTGAATGCTTTGTGTAATAAAAAAGCAGACAGGCGACGAAGTGACCACTCCGTCGCTTTACAAAGAGAGGAAAATCAGAGGTTGCCGGTGTAGTGCCAGCGTAAATAACGCAGCAAACGAAGCTGACGCTTAATGCGGCTCGGCTGCGAAAGCAGGCGGTAGAGCCACTCCAGTCCCAGCGTTTGCCAGATTTTCGGTGCGCGTTTTACGTGACCGGTGAAAACATCGTAAGTCCCGCCAACGCCCATATACAGCGCATCTGGATGCACCAGACGGCAGTCGCGCATGAAGATCTCCTGCTTTGGCGATCCCATCGCAACGGTGACGATTTGCGCTCCGCTGGCATGAATGCGTTCAAACAGCGCCTGACGCTGCTCGGGTTTAAAATAACCATCCTGACTGCCAACGATATTCACATTCCATTGGTTGCGCAGTTTAGCTTCAGTTTGCGCCAGCACTTCAGGTTTACCGCCCACAAGAAATACCGGCGTCCCTTCTTTGCCTGCGCGCGCCATCAGCTCTTCCCAGAGATCGGCACCGGCAACGCGGGAAACCTGCGCCTGCGGGTACTTTTTACGTACTGAACGTACAACGCTGATGCCATCCGCATATTTAAATTCGGCAGCGTTAATTAACTCCCTGACCTCGGCGTTATCTTCAATGGTCAGCATTTTTTCGGCATTAATGGCAACCAGCGTTCCCTGCTTAAGCTGCCCGTCAGCAAACAGATAATCGAGGGCATGCTGCATATCACGCCAACCAATCAACTGTAAGCCACGCAGCGTATAGGTCGGTGCCGTGGTGTTGTTATTCATTGTTATCCTTCAACCTGCGTCCGGAGCGATGATTTTGTACGTTTATGAATGAGTCCGGCGCTTTCAAAAAGCCAGTACAACAGTTTTGCGATCATCAGACATGCGCCGAAGACCACGATAAAAAAGACTACGCGTGAGACAAACGAATCCAGCCCTTCACGTGCCAGCACGATCATATTGAAGATCGCCCCAAAGCAGAAACTGTGCAATATCGCAGCCTTATAGCGATTAGTCTCGCGGTTGCCCAGCTCATACAGCCAGTCGAACCATTTGATGATCAGTCCAACCACAATCGCCCCGAGTGGGATGAACAACGCGCCGCCCATCACCACCAGTGAGCCTATAAGCGTAGGCGAGATCGCCAGTCCGGAGTGGTTATTCAGTACTTCCCAGGTAAAGTAATTGGCTGAGTTCAGCACCATACTCGGGCGCCCCGGCCACAGCCAGGAAGGGATAAAGACATAGAAATCGCGGACAATTGGAGCCAGGCCCTGGAAGTCGATGTTGTCGTAGTTCTGCAACAGCAACGCCAGATTCTCCCACGGTGAAAAGGTGTCGCGAGTGAGATAGAGAAACGTATAGAACGCTTCATCGCCGCTCACATTCATTCCATAGCGTTTTAACGCCAGCCAGAACATGCCAACAATCCCCAGCACGCCCGCCGCCGCCAGCATCCACAACGAAATCCAGCCGCGAATAATGCCAATAAACAGGAAGATAGCGAATGCGATGATGATATTGGCGCGAGTGCCGCCGACAATCATATAAGTCAGCAAGCCAAAGGCGACCGTGCTGACGAGGAAAAACAGCCACGCTTTGCTGTCCTGGCGCAGAAAGTAGACCACCAGCATCGCCGGGATGAAAAAGTAAAAGAAGCGTTTTAACGCCACGCCGGAGACTTCACTGGAAAAGATCTGACTGTAGGAGTTAAGCCGGAACAGCAAAAAGCCGTTGTGCATGAAGAAGATGCCGACGCTTACCAGCGCGATACCCATCAGGATCACCCACGTAAGATTGGTCTCCACGCGGTTCATGGTAAACAGCGGACGGCGCGGTACATCAGCAACGCGTTTGCGTAGGCGGGTTTTGTAGGTGACATAGTAAACCGCGTAGAAGCAGCCCGCAGAAAGCAACGCCTGCAACAAGATTTCTGGCGGCGCGACACCAACATCAAAGCGAAATACCAGCACGCTGGTCAGCGGGAAGCCGAAGAAAAAGGTGAGCAAAAACAGCAATGAAAAGAAGACATTGAAGTTAAAGCGCACACGGCGAAACTCAAACCAGGTCAGCGTGGCAATAAACAGCGTGCAGAGCAGCCAGACCACAAACAGGCCACTGAATTGCAGCAGACTCATGCGACCTCCCCGGCGGCAATCGCCAACGCCCGCTGCCAGCCTTGTAGATAGTTAGGGCTAAAGAAGGCAATGGTGTTTTTATCCGCCGACGCCAACTGGCGCTGCGCTTCACGCACAATATCCTCGTTGAGATCGTCGGTAGTAAACAGCACTGGCAAATGCTGTTCCGTCATATCCTGCCAGAACGGATTTTCCCTGTTAAGCACACAAGGAATGCCCGCCTGAATCAGTAAGCAAAGCGTACCAATGCCCTGCTGGCGGGCAAAAATAAAGTAACCAAGATCGCACTGACGAAGTAGCGCCAGATAGGCGTCAAATTCCAGTTTTTCGCTCAAAATTTGCAGATTTTCTTCGCTGAATAACTCCAACCCCGCCTGACGAACTTCCTCAATGTACGCTTCGTTATTAGGCGGATATCCCATCGGCACCACCACTTTTACCGTATCGCCAAATTGCTGATGAACGGCACGTAAAGCGGCGACATGCTCATTGCTGCGGTCGCCGGAGTTCCCCACCAGAATGGTCATTTTTCCTTCACGTTGCCGATCGTTCGCCATCGTATTGAGAGAAGGGTCCATCCGCGTCGGGAAGTACAGCAGTTCTCCCCGCACCTTTGGGTGCGTTTTGGCAAAAAAGCTCAAATCGCCGCGGGTGGCAAATACACAGCCGACTCGCTTTTGCGCCAGGCGACGTAGTGGGTAAAAAAGCTTATATCTCAAGCCACTGGAAAGCTCATACAGGTCTGCCCCCCAGATATGCCAGAAAAACTGGCTGGGCTTAATGCCACCACTCAGCAGAGCCAGCCACAGTGTGGGATTGAACTGACCGTGGAAAAAAAATCGCTGCTGACGGTTAGCTTTTGCTTTCGCGATGACCGCTTCCGCCAGCGATTTTTTCCCAGGGAAAAATTGCACAGAAAGCGCCGGACAGCTATCACTTAAGCCGTCGTCCTTGCCAACAACCATAAACTCGCACGCGTGCTCGCTCGTCGCGGCCAGCGCGTCATTGAAAAACCGCAAAACGGTTCGGTTATGGTGAGGGATATCCGATCCCAGTACGTGAATCAGTACAGTCATGCCCGCCTACGCCAGAGTAAAAACACGCCACAACAAAGAGAAAAATAGACGATATAAGTTGCCATATATGCCTGCGCCGCGCCCAGTGCACCATGCGCAGGGATTAGCCAGTGGGCAAATACCATCAATAAAGTGAACTGGCTGACTTCCGCCAGAATATAAAACCGCAGTGACGCTTTGGCGATCACCAGATAACCAAAGACATAAGCGCCCACTTTTAACACATCACCCACTAACTGCCAGGCAAAGAGATCGCGCATAACGGTAAATTTATTCGACAACAGCAACCAGATAGCAAAATCACGCAGCAACCAGACGGTAAAACTCGCTGCCGCCACTGCCGGTAAGACGAATTTCAGCGATTTAACCACTTCCCGGGTGATATCGCGCTTTTCCGTTAGCCGCGACAACGTGGGCAGCAAATATACGCTGAACGATGCCGTAATAAATTGCAGGTAGGCATCGGAAATACTGCTCACCCCTTGCCAGATCCCCACTTCATCCCAGCTATACTGCGCCGCCAGCAGTTTACGCATCATGATGTAAGCAACAGGCAAGGTCACCGACGTAATCAACGCCATGAGCGTAAATTTGCTCAACTGCCCTGCCAGACCGTTATCCCAGCTGGGTTTCAGATAGCTTAACGGGATGACACCACGTTTAATCAACATGATGGCGGCAGGAATTACCACCAGCGCGGGAATCAGCGCCAGACCCAGCAACGCCCCTTCATAACCGCCAAAACGGTAACTGACGTAGTACGCGAGAACGCCAATCAAGCTGCCGACAATCAGCGATAACGCATTACCTGCGGCATCGCGAAAGCCTTTCATCAGCGCCAGTAACAGGTTGCCCCAGGCGATCCCCATTTGCACCAGCGCCACTAAACGCACCAGCCCCTGATAGTCGGTATTACCAAACAATCCCTGGCTGATTGGCGCAGCTGCCAGCACAAAAACCAGCGCCATCAGCGTAGAGAAACCAAGTACCATCGCTGATGAAGTGCCGACCACGCGGCGCAGCTGTTGCGGATTATCATGGTACTGGGCAACGTATTTGGTTACACCGTTAAAGATGCCAGCCCCGGCAAGCACGCCGAGCACGGTAATCAACTGGCGGAAATTTGCCGCCAGCCCAAGCCCCGCCGGACCAAATGACACCGCCAGCAACTTACCGACCAGTAACCCGGCACCAATCTTGACCAGTGTACTGGCCGCCGTCCACAAGGACGCTTTTGCCAACGACATATCAGGAGAAGTAGTTCAACAAAGTCGCAATTACCGTACGCTGATTGACGGGCGACAGGTTGTAGAACAGCGGCAGGCGCAGCAGGCGCTCGCTCTCTTTGGTGGTGTAGCGATCTTCACCGTGGAACTCACCAAAGTGTTCCCCCGCAGGGCAACCGTGCAGCGGAATGTAATGAAACACCGCCATGATTTCCGCTTCTTTCAGAAAGTTAATCAACGCGCTCCGGTCATCAATATCCCGCAGTTTAATGTAGAACATATGCGCGTTCTGCACGCAGCCATCGGGAATCGACGGCAACTCGATACGCCCGGCTTTCGCCAGAGGCGCTAACGTATCGTAGTAGTTTTGCCACAGCGCCAGACGTTGCTGGTTGATACGATCCGCTGCTTCCAGTTGCGCCCACAGGTACGCAGCTTGCAGATCGGACATCAAATAGCTGGAGCCAATATCGCGCCAGGTATATTTATCGACCTGACCACGGAAGAACTGGCTGCGGTTAGTGCCCTTTTCACGGATGATCTCGGCTCGTTCGATTAACGCTTTATCGTTAATCAGCGTCGCGCCGCCTTCACCACCCGCCGTGTAGTTTTTGGTTTCATGGAAGCTAAAGCAGCCAATATGACCAATGGTTCCCAGTGCACGCCCTTTGTAAGTGGACATCACGCCCTGAGCGGCATCTTCCACCACAAACAAATTATGCTTTTTCGCCAACGCCATAATGGTGTCCATTTCGCAGGCCACACCCGCGTAATGGACCGGCACGATAACGCGCGTTTTGTCGGTGATCGCTGCTTCAATCAACGTTTCGTCGATGTTCATGGTGTCCGGGCGAACATCCACAAAGACGATTTTCGCGCCACGCAGCACAAAGGCATTGGCGGTGGAGACAAAGGTGTAGCTCGGCATGATCACTTCATCGCCAGGCTGGATATCGAGCAGCAGCGCCGCCATCTCCAGCGAAGCGGTGCAGGACGGCGTCAGTAACACTTTGGCGCTGCCAAAACGTTGCTCCAGCCACTGCTGGCAGCGACGGGTAAAACCGCCATCGCCACACAGTTTGCCGCTACCCATTGCCGACTGCATATAGTCGAGTTCGGTTCCCACCACCGGCGGTGCGTTAAATGGAATCATGTGATCACCTGTATAACCAGTACGCGGTGCTTTCTACATTCGCACCACTTTGTATGTATCGTTTAAGCGCGGCGGTGTTGCCCATTTGGGTCGCCACCCGCAAAGTTGTTTTACCGCGAGCATACGCCCAGTTTAGCGCCGTTTGCATCAGCTCAGCACCTGCACCGCGTCCAGCCAGCAGGCCAATTCGCGCATCTGTCGCATTGAGTTCCCGTAAAGAGACATAGCCGCGAATATCGCCGGACGCCGCACGTAGAATCAGACATTGATGATCAAAGGTGCCGCGCACGGCATTTTCAATCCACTGTGCATAAAAGCGACCGCTGGCGTCAGGCGCATACCACGGCGCACGAAAACGGCTTTGCGCAAATGCGGCGCTAGCTAACTGACGTAATGCGGGAATATCGGTCTCTTGTGCCACGACAGCACCGCTATCACTGACATTGTTCACGGGTAGCGCCAAATCAACTTCACCTTCTACCAGGGAGAATCCCAGCTGTTGCAGGGCATCCAGTTCCCCCGTATTTGATGCCGCAATTTTGGCCTGCACCCGTGACCATGGCGCTAAGGCGTCTGACGTCAGGAGCGGTGCTTCAGACGTAATGCGCACGATGGCGCTGTTAACACCAAAGAAGGCGTTTTCCCAGGTTAGTGGCTCAATACTGGCGCGGACGGGCACGAAGTAACTCCAGCAGATATTGGCCGTAGCCAGTTTTCGCTAATGAACTGGCAGCACGCTTCACACCCTCGTCATCGAGCCAGCCGTTACGCCAGGCGATCTCTTCCAGGCAGGCAATCTTAAAGCCCTGGCGTTTTTCTACTGTCTGCACAAAAGTGCTGGCCTCAATCAGGCTGTCGTGAGTGCCGGTATCCAGCCAGGCAAATCCGCGCCCGAGCAGTTCAACGGTCAGGTTGCCCGCCTCGAGGTACATCTGGTTGATGGAGGTAATCTCCAGTTCACCGCGCTCCGACGGCTTCACCTGCTTTGCGTACTCCACGACTTTACTGTCGTAGAAATAAAGCCCGGTCACCGCCCAGTTTGACTTCGGCTGTTTTGGCTTTTCTTCAAGCGAGATAGCGCGGAAATTGTCGTCAAATTCCACCACGCCAAAGCGTTCCGGGTCCATCACCTGATAGTCAAAAACCGTCGCCCCTTCCGTGCGCGCCGCAACATGACGCAGCTTCGGACTGAAGCCCTGACCGAAGAAGATGTTATCGCCCAGCACCAGACAAGAAGGTTCACCATTAAGGAAGGTTTCACCGATGATAAAGGCCTGCGCCAGACCGTCCGGGCTGGGCTGTTCGGCATATTCCAGCTGGATACCGAACTCACTACCATCGCCCAGCAGGCGCTGGAAATAACCTTTATCTTCCGGCGTAGTGATGATGAGAATTTCGCGGATACCGGCCAGCATCAGCACCGACAGCGGATAGTAAATCATTGGCTTATCGTAAATCGGCAACAGTTGCTTCGATACGCCGCGCGTAATCGGATGCAATCGGGTACCGGAACCGCCCGCCAGGATAATACCCTTCATGTTTGCCTCCGCTGAAAATTAGCCTTTCAGACCTAAACGCTCACCCTGATAGCTGCCGTCCTGCACCTGCTTCCACCAGCTTTCATTAGCCAGATACCACTGAACCGTTTTACGCATTCCACTTTCAAAGGTTTCCTGCGGCAGCCAGCCAAGTTCACGGGCAATTTTCGAAGCATCAATGGCATAACGCAGATCATGCCCCGGACGGTCAGCGACAAAGGTGATCAGGTCACGATAGTGCGCCACGCCGTGCGGCTTGTTCGAAGCCAGTTCTTCCAGCAGCTCGCAAATGGTTTCCACAACATCGAGATTCTTACGCTCGTTGTGACCACCAATATTATAGGTTTCACCGACTTTCCCGGTGGTCGCCACGCAATACAGCGCGCGGGCGTGATCTTCCACATACAGCCAGTCACGGATTTGCTGCCCGTTGCCATATACCGGCAGCGGTTTACCCGCCAGCGCGTTGAGGATCATCAGCGGGATCAGTTTTTCCGGAAAGTGGTAAGGACCGTAGTTATTCGAGCAGTTGGTGATCAGCGTCGGCAGACCGTAGGTCCGCAGCCAGGCGCGCACCAGATGGTCGCTGCTGGCTTTTGACGCGGAATAAGGGCTGCTCGGCGCATACGGCGTGGTTTCGGTGAAGAAATCATCCGTCGAGTGCAGGTCACCATATACTTCGTCGGTGGAGATATGATGAAAACGGAACGCTGATTTTTTATCTTCCGTCAGCGTATTCCAGTAAGCCCGCGCCGCTTCAAGCAATGTATAAGTCCCGACAATGTTGGTTTCAATAAACGCTGCCGGGCCGTCAATAGAACGGTCAACATGGCTTTCGGCTGCCAGATGCATGACACAGTCTGGCTGATGCTCAGTGAATACGCGTGCCAGTTCTGCCCGATCGCAGATATCAACTTTCTCAAAGGCAAAGCGCTCGCTTTGCGCGACCGGTGCCAGCGACATCAGGTTTCCGGCGTAGGTCAGCTTATCGACCACTACCACCGCATCGCTCGTTTCGTTGATGATATAACGCACCAGCGCCGAGCCAATAAACCCGGCACCACCTGTTATCAGAATTTTTCTCATCAGCGCCAGACTCCTTTGGCATCGACGACATACTGCTGATGGACATTGTCGCCATTGATAACTTTGAACTGACTATGATCGACCAGCATCACCAGCACGTCTGCCGTTGCCAGCGCCTCGTCAAGCTGCGCCAGAGTACAAAGCCCGGTCAGTTTTTTCGGCAACTGGTGGATGTTAGGCTCAACAACCAGCGTTTCGCCGCTGTGCCACTGGGCGATCAGTTCAGCGATTTCCATCGCCGGGCTTTCGCGCAGGTCATCAATATTCGGTTTAAACGCCAGACCAAAGCAGGCGATTTTCAGTTCACTGGCGCGTTTATCGGTAGCAGCAAGGCAGTCGGCAACCGCCGCTTTCACCTGATCGATAACCCAGAACGGTTTGTGATCGTTAACTTCGCGCGCGGTACGGATAAGCCGCGCCTGCTGGGGGTTCTGTGCCACGATAAACCACGGATCAACAGCAATGCAGTGACCGCCCACGCCAGGGCCAGGCTGAAGAATATTAACGCGAGGGTGACGATTCGCCAGGCGAATCAGTTCCCAGACGTTAATCCCCTGATCGGCACAAATCAGCGACAATTCATTAGCAAAAGCGATATTCACATCGCGGAAGCTGTTTTCGGTGAGCTTACACATTTCCGCCGTCCGCGAGTTAGTGACGACACACTCACCTTCGAGGAAAATTTTGTACAATTCGCTGGCGCGGGC
The DNA here is from genome assembly GCF_053555855.1 of Shigella sp. SIG3. NCBI lineage: Bacteria > Pseudomonadati > Pseudomonadota > Gammaproteobacteria > Enterobacterales > Enterobacteriaceae > Shigella > Shigella sp. SIG3. The sequence goes on along the minus strand of NZ_JBQZXE010000025.1, from coordinate 23,987 downwards.
CGAACAAACCGGCGTCATACCACCAATCACGCGATCGTTTTTAATCAGCTCGACCATAACCTGGCCCGGTAATACACGTTCCGGGCAGTAAGCAATGTTGACGTCCGCCTGCTCGCCCACCTGCTGTGGGAAAGTCAGATCCGGGCGCATCTCTGCTAACCATTCAGCCATCTTCTCGGTTGACCCCACCGGCGAGGTGGATTCAAGGATCACCAGCGCGCCTTTTTTCAGCACTGGCGCAATGGAGCGAGCAGCCGATTCAACGTAGGTCATATCTGGCTCATGATCGCCTTTAAACGGCGTAGGTACAGCAATCAGCCAGGCATCCGCTTCAACTGGCGTCGTGCTCGCTCGTAAAAAACCGCCTTCTACGGCAGTTTTTACTACGCTCGCCAAATCAGGCTCGACGATATGGATTTCGCCACGATTGATGGTATCAACCGCGTGTTGGTTGATATCGACACCAATCACCTGTTTTTGCCGTGAGGCAAACGCTGCTGCTGTAGGCAGCCCGATGTAACCCAGTCCGATAACAGAAATGGTCGCAAAACTCATAGTGATATCCGATTATTTTTTAACGCTTCCAGAATGCGAGAGCATGCCTGACCATCACCATACGGGTTATGGGCGCGGCTCATAGCTTGATATTCGTTTTCGTCTTTTAAAAGACGCGTCACTTCCTCGACAATTCGCTGCTTATCCGTGCCTACCAGACGCACCGTACCCGCCGTCACCGCTTCCGGACGCTCAGTGGTATCGCGCATCACCAGCACCGGTTTCCCCAGCGAAGGCGCTTCTTCCTGAATGCCGCCTGAGTCAGTCAAAATCAGCCAGGCGTGGTTCATCAGCCAGACAAACGGTAAATACTCCTGGGGATCGATCAGAATGACATTTTTCACATGCCCCAGAATGCGATTGACCGGCTCTCTGACGTTCGGGTTGAGATGCACCGGATAGACAATCTGGATGTCCTGGTGCGTGGTGGCGATGTCTGCCAGCGCGTGGCAGATTTCTTCAAAGCCACGACCGAAACTCTCACGCCTATGACCGGTCACCAGAATCATCTTTTTATCGGGGGCGATAAACGGGTAATTTACCGCCAGTTCTGAACGCAGCGTGTCGCTGCTCATCACCTGGTCACGCACCCATAACAGTGCATCAATGACTGTATTACCGGTAATGAAGATTCGGCTATCCGCAACGTTTTCACGCAGCAAGTTTTGCCGGGAAGTTTCGGTTGGAGAGAAGTGATACATCGCCAGATGCCCGGTCAATGTACGGTTAGCCTCTTCCGGCCACGGCGAATAGAGATCGCCCGTGCGCAGACCAGCCTCAACGTGACCAACAGGAATACGCTGATAAAACGCCGCCAGGCTGGTTGCCAGCGTCGTCGTCGTATCGCCGTGAACCAGCACGACGTCTGGTTTGAACTCGGCAAGAATAGGTTTTAGCCCTTCCAGAATCCGACAGGTTATCTCTGTCAGGCCCTGTCCTGGCTGCATTATGTTGAGATCGTAGTCAGGTACAATGGAAAAGAGTTTCAGTACCTGATCAAGCATCTCTCGATGCTGCGCAGTGACGCAAACTTTAGCCTCAAAAAAAGGATCTTTTGCCAACGCATGCACCAACGGAGCCATCTTGATGGCTTCCGGGCGCGTACCAAATACAGTCAGTACTTTCACATCGATTCTCTTCGAATAAGCGGCGAGCGCCTTTGCGCTCACCGCAGCAGTGTTGCTATTTCGAGCAACGGCGGGTTAATGCGACACCAGCCCCGATCAGCCCCCCGACAATGCCCCACATAATCATCAGGAAGGCACGACGTGGGCTATCGCGTTTTACCGGTTCTTCCGGCGTACGCAAATAGCGATAGGTCTGAAAACGCGGATCCAGGGTTGGACCAACATTCAGGGTGTTTAACATGGCTCGATTCTGATCATAGTCGAGATCAAAGGCCGGACCGACGGCCTGTAAATTTTCCAGTCGAGCCTGGAGCATTGGACGCCCAAGCAGGAACATTTCTGAATCAGGTAATTCCTCGGCAGGCACATCTGTCGCACTGCGCGAAATATTATGCTGCTCAGCAATTTTCAGCGCCTGCTCAATGCTGTTCATCCGGCGGTCGTAGATGGCTTTCGCCACCTCTTCCTGACGCTTCACCTGAGCTTTCATCTGGATGGTGCGTGCCGCCCATGCGCCTTTCAGCTCATCATTCAGATGGCTGGCTGCACGCTGGCTGGCAAAAGCAACATACTGACGTAACAGGTTATTAGCGTCAGGCGCGGTTTCGGCAATAAGCTTCACGCTGTCATTGACCGCGCGAGTAAAGTCTCCGGGGATAAACTGGATGTTGTTAATCATTTCATCCAGCAACGCCGCATCGGCTTTGCTGTTGCCCACCATCCGCTGTTTGTAATAGTCGGTTTGCAGCCAGAACTCTCTGCGGGTATCCCACGAGGCCAGTTGCATAACAAACTCTTTATAGGCTTCGTCCATGACCGATGGTTGATCGGCAGAAGCCATGTTTGAACGGACATCCAGGTTACGCAAAAATTGCTGCTGCGAGTAATATCCCCCCAGCATATTCACCGTTGGACGATCGGTAATCGCCGTCGAGCTCCACTCCTGACGAGCAAAAAAAGTATACGCCAGCGCGATTAACGCAAACGCCAGCCCCATGCCAATAATCCATAGCTTCCCAGCCCACAAGGTACGAAACAACCCACGAATATCCAGTTCATTTTCAGCGTCTTCGGCCGGTTTCCCAGGCATTGGTTGTGTCATCACATCCTCATTTATTTGGTTAAATTGGGGCTGCCACCACGATTTCTACGCAGTCTGCGTTTTACGCGCTTAATAAAGCGAGCAACTTTCCAGGCACGCTTAATGCAATATCCATAGAGGAAGAATGCTAGCAAAAAGAGCACCAGCATGACCCACTCCGGGACAAAATGAGAATATTCTGCCAGCACGCCAATGGAAGCGAGCAGTGCTGCGGCAAGGGTAATCAGCACAAACGCCTGACGGGAAGTAAACCCGGCACGCATGATCAAATGGTGAATATGCTGACGGTCAGGAGAGAATGGGCTCATGCCTTTACGCAGGCGACGGTACATAATCGCCACCATATCCATTAGCGGAATGGCGATTATCCACAAAGCGGTAACCGGGCTGATGGGATGGGTTTTGCCCTGGGTCGTTTCGAGCAGGATCCAGATAACGGTAAAACCAATCAGCGTACTGCCCGCATCACCCATAAAGACTTTGTAGCGGCGACCCAGGATACCAAGGTTAAGCATGATGTATGGCAGGATGGCGGCGATCATCGCAAAGCACCAGATTGCGAGGCTGGTTTGCCCGTCGAACCACAAAATCATACCGATTGCTGCAAACGAGACGCAGGACAACCCGCCCAGCAAGCCATCAATGCCATCAACCATGTTGAACGCATTAATGGCCGCCCAGACGGCAAATAGCGTCAGGAAGTAACCAAACGGTCCGAGCACCATCTCCCAGGAGCCAAAGATATAACCCAGGCTACTGAGATAAAGTTTGCCGAACACCATCATAACAATGCCAACAGCGGCCTGTATGGTGGCACGGATTTTTACGCTGATATCAAAACGATCATCCAGCGCGCCAATGAAAACAAGCACACCGGCACAAGCGAGATAGAGAGATGCATGCGGAATATAGTAATCGACAATTCCGAACGTGAAGCAAATCCCTGCGTAAACCGAAATCCCCCCAACGAGAGGTATCAATCCCTGGTGACGTTTGCGGAAGTTTGGTTTATCCACTAAACCGACTTTTTTTGCCACCTTACGGGCAAAAAACAGAAACAGTGTCGTGAATAAAAAAATACTGATGAGATCAGTACTCACTGTCAGTAAATTCACAATGCATGCTCTCAGAGAAAATTATTAGCAGAAGTATAACCACGAAGACCTTTATTCAGAAGGGAAAGTCCGTTCCGAACCCACCAGTACTGTGCAAAAATTAACCATTTGATATGCAAATTGCATAACATGCCAGCAAATTCCAGGAATTTTCCTAACATCGCCAGCGCGACATTAAGATTACAGATATAAAAGCAAAACGCCACGTAAACACGTGGCGTTTTTGGCATAAGACAAATTTATGAGCGTTTCATCATTTCGAAGAAATCGTCATTGGTCTTGGTCATGGCCAGTTTATTAATGAGGAATTCCATTGCATCGATTTCGCCCATCGGGTGAATGATTTTGCGCAGGATCCACATTTTCTGCAGTTCTTCCTGAGTCGTGAGCAGCTCTTCTTTACGGGTACCGGAACGGTTGTAGTCGATAGCCGGGAAGACGCGTTTTTCAGCGATCTTACGAGAGAGGTGCAGTTCCATGTTGCCTGTACCTTTAAACTCTTCGTAAATAACTTCGTCCATTTTAGAACCGGTATCGATAAGCGCCGTCGCGATAATGGTCAGGCTGCCGCCCTCTTCCACGTTACGCGCCGCACCAAAGAAGCGTTTCGGACGATGAAGGGCATTGGCGTCCACACCACCGGTCAACACTTTACCTGACGCCGGAACAACAGTGTTGTAAGCGCGCGCCAGACGAGTGATGGAGTCGAGCAGAATGATAACGTCTTTCTTGTGCTCAACCAGGCGTTTGGCCTTCTCGATCACCATTTCCGCAACCTGAACGTGGCGAGATGCGGGTTCGTCAAAGGTAGAAGCAACAACTTCACCTTTTACCAGACGCTGCATCTCGGTTACTTCTTCCGGACGTTCGTCGATCAGCAGAACCATCAGCACACAATCCGGGTGGTTGTAAGCAATGCTCTGAGCAATGTTCTGCAGCAGCATAGTTTTACCGGCTTTCGGCGGTGCCACAATCAGACCACGCTGACCACGACCGATAGGTGATGCCAGATCCAGTACGCGAGCAGTTAAATCTTCAGTAGAACCGTTACCACGTTCCATACGCAGACGAGAGTTTGCGTGCAGCGGGGTTAAGTTCTCAAAGAGGATTTTGTTGCGGGCGTTTTCAGGTTTGTCGAAGTTAACTTCGTTAACTTTCAGCAGCGCAAAATAGCGTTCACCTTCTTTCGGCGGGCGAATCTTACCAGAGATGGTATCACCAGTGCGGAGGTTGAAACGGCGGATTTGGCTAGGGGAAACGTAGATGTCATCAGGACCGGCGAGGTAGGAGCTGTCTGCGGAACGGAGGAAACCAAATCCATCCTGCAATATCTCCAGTACGCCATCACCAAAGATATCTTCGCCACTCTTTGCGTGCTGCTTCAGGATGGCAAAAATAATGTCCTGCTTACGCATGCGAGCCAGGTTTTCCAGCCCCATATTTTCGCCGAGAGTGATCAGCTCAGAAACCGGCGTATTCTTTAATTCGGTAAGATTCATAGTGGTGTGAGTTCTTAAACTTGGGGTAAATCTCGAACTTAATGTTGTGAATGGTATGGCAGGATCATCCATGCCTGTTTACGGTCATCGACTCATGTCTTTTCGCTGCCTGGTCACAGGAGAGTACGCAGAACTGAAACGACAAGACGGATTGAGTGACGAGCCAGAAATCTGTTCACTTCGCATTTAAGATAAAACGGGAAGCGTTGGAAATTACAAGATTCAAACTTAATAAGGTATGTTTAATACGAAGTCAACACTAAGTTAGCATGACTCACGCCGGGCGTCCAGTTTTTAGCGACGGGGCACCCGAACATGAAATTCCCTTACGCCAGGTTAGCGTCGAGGAACTCTTTCAACTGACCTTTAGACAGTGCGCCCACTTTGGTTGCCGCCACTTCACCGTTTTTGAACAGCAGCAGAGTCGGGATACCACGGATGCCATATTTCGGCGCAGTGCCAGGGTTTTGATCGATGTTCAGTTTTGCAACGGTCAGTTTGCCCTGATATTCGTCAGCGATTTCATCCAGAATCGGGGCGATCATTTTGCACGGACCGCACCACTCTGCCCAGAAATCGACGAGGATCGCCCCGTCCGCTTTGAGTACATCCGTGTCAAAACTGTCGTCAGTCAGGTGAATAATTTTATCGCTCATATATAACTCCACAGGAATAAGCCTGGCGTGTTGGTTTCGTTGTTGGTGTAACATTAACCAACTAAAGGTTGACTTTATTTCACCGGATACGCTTTCGTAAAGCAATAGTAAGCTGATATTCTACCACACTATGAGCAAAACACATTTAACAGAACAGAAGTTTTCCGACTTCGCCCTGCATCCGAAGGTTGTAGAAGCCCTTGAAAAAAAAGGGTTTCATAACTGTACGCCCATTCAGGCACTGGCCCTTCCGCTGACGCTGGCGGGTCGTGACGTAGCCGGGCAGGCGCAAACCGGTACCGGGAAAACGATGGCGTTTCTTACGTCAACGTTTCATTATCTTCTCTCTCATCCTGCGATTGCCGATCGCAAGGTGAATCAACCGCGTGCCTTAATTATGGCACCGACGCGTGAACTTGCCGTGCAGATCCACGCCGACGCGGAACCGCTGGCGGAAGCTACCGGCCTGAAGCTGGGCCTGGCTTACGGTGGTGATGGCTATGACAAACAGCTGAAAGTGCTGGAAAGCGGCGTTGACATTCTGATTGGCACCACGGGTCGTTTAATTGACTACGCCAAGCAGAACCACATTAACCTCGGTGCCATTCAGGTAGTGGTACTGGACGAAGCCGATCGCATGTACGATCTAGGCTTTATTAAAGATATCCGCTGGCTGTTCCGCCGTATGCCGCCTGCAAATCAGCGCCTCAACATGCTGTTCTCCGCCACGCTTTCGTACCGGGTACGTGAACTGGCGTTCGAGCAGATGAACAATGCCGAATATATTGAAGTGGAACCGGAACAGAAAACGGGCCACCGTATTAAAGAAGAGCTTTTCTACCCTTCTAACGAAGAAAAAATGCGTTTGCTGCAAACGCTGATCGAAGAAGAGTGGCCAGACAGAGCGATTATTTTCGCCAATACCAAACACCGTTGTGAAGAGATCTGGGGCCACCTGGCGGCAGATGGTCATCGTGTCGGTTTGTTGACAGGCGATGTCGCGCAGAAAAAACGTCTGCGTATTCTTGATGAATTTACCCGTGGCGATCTGGATATTCTGGTTGCCACCGACGTTGCCGCGCGTGGTTTGCATATTCCGGCAGTGACGCACGTCTTTAACTACGATTTACCCGATGACTGTGAAGATTACGTTCACCGTATTGGTCGTACAGGTCGCGCAGGCGCAAGCGGTCACTCTATCAGCCTGGCGTGTGAAGAGTATGCATTGAATTTGCCTGCTATTGAGACCTATATTGGTCACTCAATTCCGGTAAGCAAATACAATCCGGACGCATTGATGACCGATCTGCCAAAACCGCTGCGCCTCACGCGCCCGCGCACAGGCAATGGTCCGCGTCGTACTGGCGCTCCGCGTAATCGTCGTCGTTCAGGTTAAATAAAATGTCATACTCAAAATCATTCAAACTGTATCAAGATGGCAAGAGAATGAATCCCGATGAGCTTACTGTAGTAAGTGATTCGGGTGAAAGAATGCAGCCAACACAGAGACAGATTGAAGGATGAAGAGTATGGGTTCCACCTCGTCGCTGTATGCAGCCATTGATCTCGGTTCGAATAGTTTTCATATGCTGGTTGTGCGCGAGGTGGCTGGAAGCATCCAGACGCTGACGCGAATTAAACGCAAAGTGCGTCTGGCTGCTGGCCTGAATAGCGAAAATGACCTCTCTAATGAAGCAATGGAGCGCGGTTGGCAATGTCTGCGCCTGTTTGCTGAACGTCTGCAAGATATCCCTCCCTCGCAAATTCGCGTTGTCGCTACGGCGACATTACGACTTGCCGTCAATGCGGGTGATTTTATTGCCAAAGCGCAGGAAATCCTCGGTTGTCCGGTACAGGTGATCAGCGGTGAAGAGGAAGCGCGTCTGATTTATCAGGGCGTTGCTCACACCACTGGTGGTGCCGATCAGCGCCTGGTGGTGGATATAGGCGGTGCCAGTACTGAACTGGTAACCGGCACGGGTGCACAAACCACCTCGTTGTTCAGCCTGTCGATGGGCTGCGTCACCTGGCTGGAACGCTATTTTGCCGATCGTAATCTGGGGCAAGAAAATTTTGATGCTGCAGAAAAAGCGGCACGCGAAGTGTTACGTCCGGTTGCCGATGAATTACGGTATCACGGCTGGAAAGTGTGCGTTGGTGCTTCCGGCACCGTGCAGGCGTTACAGGAAATCATGATGGCACAGGGGATGGATGAACGCATTACCCTGGAAAAGTTGCAGCAATTGAAACAGCGAGCCATTCATTGCGGTCGGCTGGAGGAACTGGAGATTGACGGGCTGACGCTGGAACGTGCGTTAGTGTTCCCGAGTGGTCTGGCGATCCTGATCGCCATTTTTACCGAACTGAATATTCAGTGTATGACCCTGGCGGGCGGTGCGCTGCGTGAAGGCCTGGTCTACGGCATGTTGCATCTGGCCGTCGAGCAGGATATTCGCAGCCGTACACTGCGTAATATTCAACGCCGCTTTATGATCGATATTGATCAGGCACAGCGCGTAGCCAAAGTTGCGGCTAACTTCTTCGATCAGGTGGAAAACGAATGGCATCTTGAAGCAATAAGCCGCGATTTGCTCATCAGCGCCTGTCAGCTTCATGAAATCGGCCTGAGCGTTGACTTCAAACAAGCTCCGCAACACGCTGCTTATCTGGTGCGTAACCTGGATCTTCCCGGTTTTACCCCCGCACAGAAGAAACTGCTGGCGACGCTACTGCTCAACCAGACTAACCCGGTCGATCTCTCATCGCTGCATCAGCAAAATGCCGTACCACCGCGCGTCGCAGAACAACTCTGCCGTTTACTCCGCCTGGCTATCATTTTTGCCAGCCGTCGCCGTGACGATCTCGTGCCAGAGATGACATTACAGGCTAACCATGAACTGTTGACCTTGACGCTTCCGCAAGGTTGGCTAACCCAACATCCGCTGGGTAAAGAGATTATTGCTCAGGAAAACCAGTGGCAGAGCTATGTCCACTGGCCGCTGGAAGTGCATTAATGAGTAAGTGCCGGATGCGATGCTGACGCATCTTCTCCGGCCTTGATTATTTCCCTCGTTTTACCGCCATCATCGCTTTCAGATTCGCCAGATGGCTTTGCCCTTTCTGCATCCGTTCTTCGGCACTGACCACTTTGCGCTCCTGTTCCCAAATCAGATCATCCTGCGGCAGCTCCAGCAAAAAGCGGCTCGGCTCCGGGCGCACCAGTTCGCCGTACTGACGGCGTTCTTTACACAGCGTAAAGGTCAATTCCTTCTGGGCGCGGGTAATGCCGACATAGGCCAGCCGCCGCTCCTCATCGATATTATCTTCATCGATACTGCTCTGGTGCGGCAAAAACCCTTCTTCCATACCGACCATGTAGACATAAGGAAACTCCAGCCCTTTTGACGCATGGAGAGTCATCAGTTGCACCTGATCCAGCTCTTCTTCACTCTCACCACGCTCCATCATGTCGCGTAAAGTAAAGCGCGTCACCACCTGGGTGAGCGTCATCGGCTCATCCAGTTCGCTGCCTTCCAGCATCTCCGTCATCCAGCTAAACAGTTGGTTGACGTTCTTCATGCGCATTTCGGCAGCTTTCGGGCTGGGCGATGTTTCGTACAGCCAGGATTCATAATCCATGCCGTGGATCAGATCGCGCACCGCGGCAATCGGCTCCCGCTCCGCCAGACGCTGGATTTCTGCCAACCAGTGAGTGAAGCGGGTCAATGCTTCATAACCACGTCCGCTAAGCGTCTGACTCAGGCCCATATCAAAGCTGGCGGTAAACATGCTTTTATTGCGCGTCATCGCCCACTCACCCAGCTTTTTCAGCGTCGCCGGGCCAATCTCTCGCTTCGGCGTGTTAACGATACGCAGAAATGCGCTGTCATCGTCCGGGTTAGTCAGCACGCGCAGATAAGCCAGCAAGTCCTTGATTTCAGGACGAGAGAAAAACGACGTACCACCAGAAATTTTGTACGGGATGCGGTTTTGCATCAGGAATTTTTCAAACACCCGCGACTGATGGTTACCGCGATAAAGAATAGCGTAATCTTTGTACTGCGTTTTATTGACGAAGTGATGCGCAATCAGTTCACCAGTGACGCGCTCGGCTTCATGTTCTTCGTTATTCGCGCTTAAAACTTTTAGCTCTGTGCCGTAACCCAGTTCGGAGAACAGACGCTTTTCAAAGACGTGCGGGTTATTGGCGATCAGGATGTTCGCCGCTTTCAAAATACGTCCGGAAGAGCGGTAGTTCTGCTCAAGCTTAATCACCTTCAGCGCCGGAAAATCCTGGCTCAGCAGCACCAGGTTTTGCGGACGTGCGCCGCGCCAGGAGTAGATCGACTGGTCATCGTCACCCACCACGGTAAAGCGCGCGCGGCTGCCCACCAGCAGTTTCACCAGTTCATACTGGCTGGTGTTGGTGTCCTGATATTCGTCCACCAGCAGGTAGCGAATTTTGTTCTGCCAGCGCTCGCGGACTTCTTCATTGCGTTGCAGAAGTAGCGTCGGCAATAAAATCAGATCATCGAAGTCGAGCACATTACAGGCTTTCAGGTGTGCATCATACAGCCCATAACAATGGGCAAAAATACGGTCCCGCTCGCCAATCGCACTGGCTGCCGCCTGGGACGGTGTTTTGAGATCGTTCTTCCAGTTAGAGATGGTCGAAATCAACTGTTGCAGGAGAACTTTGTCATCTTCAATCAGCCCTTCGGTCAACTCTTTGAGCAACGCCAGCTGATCGGTATCGTCAAACAGCGAAAAGTTCGCCTTCATCCCCAGCGCCGCATACTCACGCTTGATGATATCCAGCCCCAGCGTGTGGAAGGTTGAGATCATCAGCCCACGCGCCTCTTTGCGACCCAGCGTCTGTCCGACACGCTCTTTCATCTCGCGCGCCGCCTTATTGGTAAAGGTCACCGCCGCGATATGTCGCGCCTGATAACCGCACCCGCGGATCAGATGGGCGATTTTATTGGTGATAACACGAGTTTTACCGGAACCCGCACCCGCCAGCACCAGGCAGGGGCCGGTAACGAATTCGACAGCTTGTTGTTGGCCGGGGTTTAGACGCATAGGAAAATCGCTCAATGAAAGTCGGGAGGGGAAAATAACAGCGTGGTAGTATAGCCAGCCTCATCCTTACCACTCAAGGCACGATCATGGCAAAAACAGCAGCAGCACTGCATATCCTTGTAAAAGAAGAGAAACTGGCTCTGGATCTTCTCGTGCAGATTAAGAACGGTGCCGATTTCGGCAAGCTGGCGAAGAAACACTCCATTTGCCCATCAGGCAAACGCGGCGGTGATTTAGGTGAATTCCGCCAGGGTCAGATGGTTCCGGCGTTCGATAAAGTTGTGTTCTCTTGTCCGGTACTGGAGCCAACCGGCCCGCTGCACACCCAGTTCGGTTACCACATCATTAAGGTGCTGTACCGTAACTAATAGCAAGGCCTTCTCCGGGAGAAGGCCTTGAACTCTGAATCGCTATTAACCCGCAACAGCAATACGTTTCATATCCGTCATATAGCCGCGCAGTTTCTTACCTACTTGCTCAATCGCATGGCTGCGAATCGCTTCATTTACATCACGCAGCTGCGCGTTATCTACCGCACCTTCCGGAATAGCTTTACCCAAATCGCCCGGTTGCAGTTCTGCCATAAACGGTTTCAGCAGCGGCACACAAGCGTAAGAGAACAGATAGTTACCGTACTCGGCAGTATCAGAGATAACCACGTTCATTTCATACAGACGCTTACGGGCGATGGTGTTGGCAATCAGCGGCAGTTCGTGCAGTGATTCATAGTAAGCAGATTCTTCGATGATGCCGGAATCAACCATGGTTTCGAACGCCAGTTCAACGCCCGCTTTCACCATCGCGATCATCAGTACGCCTTTATCGAAGTACTCCTGCTCGCCGATTTTGCCTTCATACTGCGGCGCGGTTTCGAAGGCGGTTTTGCCGGTCTCTTCACGCCAGGTCAGCAGTTTCTTATCATCGTTGGCCCAGTCCGCCATCATACCGGAGGAGAATTCTCCGGAGATGATGTCGTCCATATGTTTCTGGAACAGCGGTGCCATGATCTCTTTCAGCTGTTCAGACAACGCGTAAGCACGCAGTTTCGCCGGGTTAGAGAGACGGTCCATCATCAGTGTGATACCGCCCTGCTTCAGCGCTTCGGTGATGGTTTCCCAACCGAACTGAATTAGTTTTTCTGCGTATGCCGGATCGGTGCCCTCTTCCACCAGCTTGTCGAAGCACAGCAGCGAGCCAGCCTGCAACATACCGCACAGGATGGTTTGCTCACCCATCAGGTCAGATTTCACTTCCGCAACGAAGGACGATTCCAGCACGCCCGCACGGTGACCACCGGTTGCTGCCGCCCATGCTTTAGCGATCGCCATGCCTTCGCCTTTCGGATCGTTTTCCGGGTGAACGGCAATCAGCGTCGGTACGCCGAATCCACGTTTGTACTCTTCACGCACTTCGGTGCCAGGGCATTTCGGCGCAACCATGACTACGGTGATGTCTTTACGGATCTGCTCGCCCACTTCGACGATGTTGAAACCGTGCGAGTAACCCAGCGCCGCGCCGTCTTTCATCAGTGGCTGTACGGTGCGCACTACATCAGAGTGCTGCTTGTCCGGCGTCAGGTTAACCACCAGATCCGCCTGTGGGATCAGTTCTTCGTAAGTACCCACTTTAAAACCATTTTCGGTCGCTTTACGCCAGGACGCGCGCTTCTCGGCAATCGCTTCTTTACGCAGAGCGTAGGAGATATCGAGACCAGAATCACGCATGTTCAGACCCTGGTTCAGACCTTGTGCGCCACAGCCGACGATGACTACTTTTTTACCCTGAAGGTAGCTCGCGCCATCGGCGAATTCATCGCGCCCCATAAAGCGACATTTGCCCAGCTGTGCCAGCTGCTGACGCAGATTCAGTGTATTGAAGTAGTTAGCCATGGTGATTCCTCGTGGTGTTGTGCTTCTTATTGTTCGGTTCGCGTTTGCGAGATTGAATTCACTATATGACAGGAAATTTATTGCGGAAATTGATATATTCACAACGTCACATTGCAATTTCTGCAACGTCAACATTGAGGGCTGCGCCATTGGATTTACGCGATCTGAAAACCTTCCTGCATCTGGCGGAAAGCCGCCATTTTGGCCGCAGCGCGCGGGCGATGCACGTTAGCCCGTCCACGCTCTCACGGCAGATTCAGCGCCTGGAAGAAGATCTCGGCCAGCCGCTGTTTGTGCGCGATAACCGCACGGTGACGCTGACTGAAGCGGGCGAAGAACTGCGCGTTTTCGCCCAGCAAACGCTGTTGCAGTATCAGCAGCTGCGCCACACCATCGACCAGCAAGGGCCGTTGCTCTATGGCGAATTACATATCTTCTGCTCGGTGACCGCCGCTTACAGCCATCTGCCGCCGATTCTGGATCGCTTCCGCGCGGAGCACCCGTCGGTGGAGATCAAACTCACTACCGGTGATGCGGCAGATGCAATGGAAAAAGTCGTCACAGGTGAAGCTGATCTGGCTATTGCCGGGAAGCCAGAGACTCTGCCCGGCGCGGTGGCGTTTTCGATGCTGGAGAATCTGGCAGTGGTGTTGATTGCACCCGCATTGCCCTGCCCGGTGCGTAATCAGGTTTCTGTCGAAAAGCCGGACTGGTCAACGGTACCGTTTATCATGGCCGATCAGGGGCCGGTGCGCCGCCGCATTGAGTTGTGGTTCCGACGCAATAAAATCAGTAACCCGATGATTTACGCCACGGTTGGCGGGCATGAAGCGATGGTATCGATGGTGGCGCTCGGCTGTGGCGTGGCATTGTTGCCGGAAGTGGTGCTGGAAAACAGCCCCGAACCGGTGCGTAACCGCGTGATGATTTTAGAGCGCAGCGATGAGAAAACGCCGTTTGAGCTGGGCGTGTGTGCGCAGAAAAAGCGGCTACATGAGCCGCTAATTGAGGCATTCTGGAAGATTTTGCCGAACCATTAACCCGCCAAAAAGAACCTGAACGCCGGGTTATTGGTTTCGTCGTGGCAATCGTAGCCCAGCTCATTCAGCCGGGTTTCGAAATCCGGTTCATGGTCGCCAAGTTCGAACGCCGCCAGTACGCGCCCGTAGTCGGTGCCATGGCTGCGATAGTGGAACAAAGAAATGTTCCAGTGCGTACCCAGCGTGTTGAGGAAGCGCAGCAGCGCGCCCGGTGATTCCGGGAATTCGAAGCTGTAGAGGCGTTCCTGCAACGGATGTGACGGACGCCCGCCGACCATATAGCGCACATGCAACTTCGCCATTTCGTCGTCGGAGAGATCCACCACGCTGTAGCCGCCGTCGTTGAGCATCTGCAAAATTTCTTTGCGCTCTTCGAGGCCGCGGCTCAGGCGCACGCCGACAAAGATGCAGGCGTTTTTGGCATCGGCAAAACGGTAGTTGAACTCGGTGACCGATCGCCCGCCAAGCAGTTGGCAGAATTTGAGGAAGCTGCCTTTTTCTTCCGGAATGGTCACCGCCAACAACGCTTCACGCTGTTCGCCCAGTTCGCAGCGTTCCGAGACGTAGCGCAGGCCGTGGAAGTTCACGTTGGCACCGGAAAGAATATGCGCCAGCCGTTCGCCGCGAATGTTGTGCTGGGCGATATATTTTTTCATTCCCGCCAGCGCCAGCGCGCCAGAGGGTTCCGCCACCGCACGCACATCTTCGAATAAATCCTTCATCGCCGCACAGATCGCATCGCTATCGACGGTGATGATGTCGTCGAGATACTCCTGGCATAAACGGAAGGTTTCGTCACCGATGCGTTTTACCGCGACACCTTCGGCGAACAGTCCCACGCGTGGCAGATCAACCGGATGACCCGCATCCAGCGCTGCTTTCAGGCAGGCGGAGTCTTCCGCTTCTACGGCGATCACTTTGATTTGCGGCATCAGTTGTTTGATCAGCACCGCTACGCCCGCCGCCAGACCGCCGCCGCCGACTGGCACAAATACGCGGTCGAGATGGGAGTCCTGCTGGAGCAGTTCCAGCGCCAGCGTGCCTTGCCCGGCAATCACCATCGGATGGTCGAACGGCGGCACCCAGGTGAACCCCTGCTGCTGTGACAGTTCGATCGCTTTAGCTTTCGCTTCGTCAAAGTTCGCGCCATGAAGCAGCACTTCGCCGCCGAATCCACGTACCGCATCGACTTTGATGTCGGCGGTGGCGGTTGGCATAACGATCAGGGCCTTCACGCCTAACCGCGCAGAAGAAAACGCGACGCCCTGCGCGTGGTTACCCGCAGAAGCAGTGATCACGCCGTGCGCTTTTTGTTCTTCCGTCAGGCCCGCCATCATGGCGTATGCGCCGCGCAGCTTAAAGCTGTGCACTGGCTGGCGATCTTCGCGCTTCACCAGAATGACGTTATCAAGACGCGACGACAGTTTTTCCATTTTTTGTAGCGGCGTAACCTGCGCCGCCTCGTAAACCGGCGCGCGCAGCACTGCTCTTAAATATTCGGCACCTTCCGGAGCACCGGACAGGGGTTGCGAGTCAGCCATTATTAACCCCCCAGTTTCGATTTATCGCGCACCGCACCTTTGTCGGCGCTGGTTGCCAGGCTGGCGTAGGCGCGCAGGGCAAAGGAAACCTGACGTTCACGGTTTTTCGGCGTCCAGGCTTTGTCACCCCGAGCTTCCTGCGCTTCACGACGCGCCGCCAGTTCGGCATCGCTTACCTGTAACTGAATGCCACGGTTCGGGATGTCGATAGCGATCAGGTCACCATCTTCAATCAGACCAATGCTGCCGCCGCTTGCCGCTTCCGGTGAGACGTGGCCGATGGAAAGACCAGAGGTGCCGCCAGAGAAACGACCGTCGGTGATCAGCGCACAGGCTTTACCGAGACCCATTGATTTCAGGAAGCTGGTTGGGTAGAGCATTTCCTGCATGCCAGGGCCGCCTTTCGGGCCTTCATAGCGGATCACCACCACATCGCCCGCGACAACTTTGCCACCGAGGATCGCTTCTACCGCGTCGTCCTGGCTTTCGTACACTTTCGCCGGGCCGGTGAATTTGAGGATGCTGTCATCGACGCCCGCGGTTTTCACGATGCAGCCGTTTTCAGCAAAATTACCGTAGAGCACCGCCAGGCCGCCGTCTTTGCTGTAGGCGTGTTCCAGCGAGCGGATACAGCCGTTTGCGCGATCGTCATCGAGAGAATCCCAACGGCAATCCTGCGAGAATGCCTGTGTAGTACGAATGCCCGCAGGGCCTGCGCGGAACATATTTTTTACCGCGTCATCCTGGGTCAGCATAACGTCGTATTGTTCCAGAGTTTGCGGCAACGTCAGGCCAAGTACGTTTTTCACATCACGGTTCAGTAACCCCGCGCGATCCAGTTCACCGAGAATACCGATAACACCACCAGCACGGTGAACATCTTCCATATGGTATTTTTGGGTGCTCGGCGCAACTTTGCATAACTGCGGGACTTTACGCGAAAGTTTGTCGATATCACTCATGGTGAAGTCGATTTCCGCTTCCTGCGCCGCCGCCAGCAGGTGAAGTACCGTGTTGGTAGAGCCGCCCATCGCGATATCCAGCGTCATAGCATTTTCAAACGCCGCTTTGCTAGCAATATTGCGCGGCAGTGCACTTTCGTCGTTTTGCTCGTAGTAACGTTTGGTCAATTCAACAATGCGTTTACCGGCATTGAGGAACAACTGCTTACGGTCCGCGTGGGTTGCCAGCAGCGAGCCGTTGCCCGGCTGCGACAGGCCCAGCGCTTCGGTCAGGCAGTTCATTGAGTTAGCGGTAAACATCCCGGAGCAGGAGCCGCAGGTCGGACACGCGGAACGTTCAACCTGATCGCTCTGGGAGTCAGAAACTTTCGGGTCTGCGCCCTGGATCATCGCATCAACCAGATCGAGTTTGATTATCTGATCGGACAGTTTGGTTTTCCCGGCCTCCATCGGGCCGCCGGAAACAAAGATCACCGGAATATTCAGGCGCAGGGAAGCCATCAGCATCCCCGGGGTGATTTTGTCGCAGTTAGAGATGCAGACCATGGCGTCGGCGCAGTGGGCGTTGACCATATACTCAACGGAATCAGCGATCAGTTCGCGAGATGGAAGTGAATAAAGCATCCCCCCGTGGCCCATGGCAATCCCATCATCCACCGCAATGGTGTTGAACTCTTTGGCAACGCCGCCAGCCGCTTCAATTTGTTCGGCGACCAGTTTACCGAGATCGCGCAGATGGACGTGACCCGGTACAAATTGGGTGAACGAGTTCACAACCGCGATAATCGGCTTGCCAAAATCGGCGTCGGTCATTCCGGTGGCGCGCCACAGCGCACGAGCACCCGCCATATTACGACCATGAGTGGTGGTGGCGGAACGGTACTTAGGCATACTTTATTTACTCCCAGTGTCTGTCTCGTAAATGGGACGGTGCGTGCCGTCCCATTTTTTGTATTTATTGATTAACTTGATCTAACCAGCCCCATTTATCTTCGGTTTCGCCAGTGAAGAGGCCGAAGAAGGCTTGCTGAATGCGTTTGGTAACCGGGCCACAACGGCCTTCGCCAATCTGAATACCGTCTACGCTGCGCACTGGCGTGATTTCTGCCGCCGTACCGGACATAAAGACTTCATCCGCCAAGTACAGGGATTCGCGCGACAGCACCTGCTCACGCACTTCAATTCCCAGCTCTTTCGCCAGTTTGATGATGGCATCACGGGTAATACCCGGCAGCGCGGAGGAGGTGAACGGTGGGGTGAACAGCACACCATCTTTCACTTCAAACAGGTTTTCGCCTGCGCCTTCAGAGATATAACCGTTCACATCCAGCGCGATACCTTCCTGATAACCGTGGCGGCGCGCTTCGCTACCCACCAGCAGGGAAGAGAGATAGTTACCACCGGCTTTTGCCGCAGTTGGGATGGTGTTTGGTGCTGCGCGGTTCCAGGAGGAAACCATCGCATCGATCCCCTGCTCCAGCGCTTCTGCGCCCAGATACGCTCCCCACGGGAAAGCGGCGATAATCACATCGGTTGAGTATCCCGCTGGCGGGTTTACTCCCATGCCAACATCACCGACGAAGATCAGCGGACGGATATAGGCGCTGGTGAGATTGTTTTTGCGGATCACGTCACGACAAGCTTCCATCAGCTCATCAATGCTCTGTGAAACCGGGAAGCGATAGATTTTGGCGGAGTCATGCAGACGCTGCATATGCTCACGATGGCGGAATACAACCGGTCCTTTGTGTGAGTCGTAGCAACGGATGCCTTCAAAAACCGAGGTGCCATAGTGCAGCGCGTGCGACATCACATGCACCTTCGCGTCTTCCCAGCGAACCATCTCCCCATTGAACCAAATGTAATCAGCTTTCTTCGTGGTCATTTTTATATTCCTTTTGCGTTCAGGCGCGGATTTGTTGTGATGTGGTTGTGCTCTGGCAGATGGCAACGTGTGCGACGTCCACCAGTTTATTTAACTGACTAAACAGTAAGTCGACCGACCGTGGGCTGGCAACGGTCAATTCGATATTTATATTTTGTGCATCGCTGGCGGCAGCCATATTCATTGAGCAGACGTGGAAACCACGATGACGCACCACGCGTAAAACACGTTCTAAGGTTTCCGGATTGAAGCGAGCCGATACATTGACCTGATGTTGCATCATGATAATTTCTCCAACATTTCTGAATTACTGGCACCTGGCGGCACCAGCGGCCAGACGTTCTCAAGTTCGTCGATTGAGACATGAAGCAGGTATGGCCCATCACTGTTCAGCATGGTGTCGAGTGCCGCTTCAACCTGGTCTTTACGGGTGATGTGTTGGCCAGGGATGCCGAAGGCGCTGGCTAACATGAGGAAATCGGGGTTATCGGTAAGGGTGGTTTCGCTGTATCGTTCCTGAAAAAACAGTTGCTGCCATTGTCGAACCATCCCTAACCGTTGGTTATCGAGTAAGACGATTTTCAACGGTAACTGCTTGCGTTTTACGGTGCCCAGCTCTTGCACATTCATCATGAAAGAGCCGTCACCGGAGATACAGACAACGGTATCGTTCGGTCGCGCGACTTGTGCGCCAACTGCCGCCGGTAAACCAAAACCCATGGTACCTAAGCCGCTGGAGGTGATGAAATTTTCCGGGCGAGTGTGGGCGATGTGCTGCGCAGCCCACATCTGGTGCTGCCCCACATCTGTGGTCACGACGCAATCCGCAGGTTTACGATCCGACAGTTGTTTTAACAACAACGGAGCGTAGATAGCGTCACCGGGATGGTCGTAACGCCAGGAATGTTCATCACGCAGCTGCGCGCAGTGTTGCTGCCAGTCATTGATATTTAACGGCTGCTGTAATGCTGGTAACAGAGCATTTAAATCACCTTGTAATGCCACATGTGCCTGACGCAGCTTGTTCATTTCTGCCGGGTCGATATCCATATGGATAACACTGGCGTGTGGTGCGAAGGTGTTCAGTTTGCCGGTCACCCGGTCATCAAAACGTGCACCCACGGCGATCAGCAGGTCACACTCCTGCACCGCGAAGTTTGCCGCTTTGGTTCCGTGCATCCCCAGCATGCCCAGATAGTACGGATAATCTGCTTCTACTGCGCCCAGCCCTTTCAGCGTACAGGTGGCAGGCATTTTTGTGGCAGCGAGAAATTCACGCAAAGCCGGAACTGCCTGCGCCATCCCCACGCCACCGCCAACGTACAGCATCGGTTTTTGCGCTTTTGCCAGCATCTGGCGCGCTTGCTCGACTTCGGCATGTGGGAAAGTCACTTCGTTTTCAACGGTGGTGAACCACGGTTCCAGATCGCCGCTGGCTAACTGGATATCTTTTGGGATATCGACCAGAACCGGACCAGGACGACCTGAGCTGGCAACGTCGAATGCTTCAGCCATGATGCGCGGCAACTCTTCCAGAGACTGCACCAGAAAGCTGTGCTTGGTACAGGCTAACGACAATCCCAGGACATCCACTTCCTGAAATGCGTCGGTGCCGATAAACGGTGCGGACACCTGACCAGTGATGGCAACGACAGGGATGGAATCTAACAGTGCGTCCGCAAGCCCGGTTATCAGGTTGGTTGCGCCCGGACCAGACGTGGCGATACATACGCCAGTTTTACCGGTAGCACGGGCATAACCGATAGCCGCTATTGCCGCACCCTGCTCATGTCGGCACAGCAAGTGCTCCACGCCGCCGTCATACAATGCATCGTAAACCGGCATAATTGCGCCACCCGGATAACCGAAAACGGTGTTCACACCCTGTGCCCGCAACGCATGTACCACCCACTGTGCGCCATTCATAGTTAGTTCCCCGTCCTGAATCTTGAGAAACAGAATTTTGTGCTGTTATTCATTGTCTGCTCCTCGGTTATGTTTTTAAGGTCAAAAAAACCCCCGGACCTTTCGGTGCGGGGGTCTTAGTTCGTTAAGGCTTGATCTCTAAGCCTTTCCTCGTCCAAGTGCAGCCCCGCACGGTGGGATAATAATCACCACCACGCTAATCACGACCAGGCTAATCACTCGTAGAAGGGCTGTCATTTTGTCTTTTCTTGCATCTTGTTCGAAGGAATGCCTAAAGAGTTACCATAGATTTTGCGAATAGCACAAGATATTTTTGGGCCTATTTTTATGATGGCTTTAATAATTTCAATAGAAATTGTTGTTTTTTAAAAAGAAAATAGTGAGTGAAAAAATTCAATTTCAGTATAAATGTTGTTCCCTTCCTCGTAGTTCATCCTTTGTCCGCTGCATTTTTGCGAGCATCATTCCACCGCCAGAACAACTCAACTTCACTTGCACAAATAAACAGGAATCAGCCACTAAAATTCACGAATTAGCGGGCTACAGCAGCGATATCTTATGCACATAATGGTGACTCAAGGAGGGTTTATGTCACTGTCAATTGTTCATACCCGCGCAGCCCTGGAAGTAAATGCGCCCCCAATCACTGTTGAGGTACATATCAGTAAAGGTCTACCCGGCTTAACGATGGTGGGCTTAACAGAAACAACGGTGAAAGAAGCTCGCGATCGCGTGCGCAGCGCCATTATCAATAGCGGATATGAATATCCGGCGAAAAAAATCACCATCAACCTTGCTCCAGCCGATCTGCCAAAAGAAGGGGGGCGATATGATTTACCTATCGCCATTGCGTTGCTGGCGGCCTCAGAACAGCTTACAGCCAATAAGTTAGATGAATATGAATTAGTCGGAGAACTAGCGCTTACAGGCGCTCTGCGTGGCGTTCCCGGTGCAATCTCCAGTGCAACTGAAGCTATTAAGTCGGGCAGAAAAATTATCGTCGCGAAAGATAACGAAGATGAAGTGGGGCTAATTAACGGTGAAGGATGCCTGATAGCCGATCATCTGCAGGCTGTCTGTGCGTTTCTGGAAGGTAAGAACACTCTCGAACGCCCGAAACCAACTGATGCAGTATCCCGGGCGCTACAACATGATCTCAGTGATGTTGTCGGTCAGGAGCAAGGAAAACGAGGACTGGAAATTACCGCCGCTGGTGGGCACAACCTTTTACTGATTGGGCCGCCGGGAACAGGTAAAACAATGCTCGCCAGCCGTATTAATGGCCTGTTGCCAGATTTAAGCAATGAAGAGGCACTGGAGAGCGCTGCGATATTAAGTCTGGTAAATGCTGAATCAGTACAAAAACAATGGCGGCAGCGCCCGTTCCGCTCACCTCATCACAGTGCGTCGTTAACTGCGATGGTGGGCGGTGGTGCAATTCCAGGGCCAGGTGAAATTTCGTTGGCGCATAACGGCGTGCTTTTTCTTGATGAGCTACCTGAATTTGAACGGCGTACACTGGATGCCTTGCGAGAGCCGATTGAATCCGGGCAGATCCATCTTTCACGCACACGAGCAAAAATAACCTATCCAGCCCGTTTCCAGCTTGTTGCGGCGATGAATCCCAGCCCTACCGGACATTATCAGGGAAACCATAACCGCTGCACGCCAGAACAGACATTACGTTATCTCAACCGGCTCTCGGGGCCCTTTCTCGACCGCTTCGATCTCTCACTGGAGATCCCATTACCACCCCCCGGCATTTTGAGTAAAACGGTAGTGCCGGGAGAAAGCAGCGCCACCGTTAAACAACGCGTAATGGCCGCCAGAGAGCGCCAATTTAAGCGGCAGAATAAACTGAATGCCTGGCTGGATAGTCCGGAAATACGCCAATTCTGCAAACTTGAGAGCGAAGATGCGATGTGGTTGGAAGAAACGCTGATCCATCTGGGGTTATCGATTCGTGCCTGGCAGCGGTTACTGAAAGTTGCACGAACCATTGCTGATATTGATCAGTCTGACATTATCACACGTCAGCATTTGCAGGAGGCAGTTAGCTATCGTGCGATTGACCGTTTGCTCATCCATCTGCAAAAACTACTGACATAAAAAAAGGGCATTTCGCCCTTTTTATTAATCGTCAGAATCGGTGTAGTCTTCAGCACCTTCAACCTGCGGTTTACCGCCGGAAAGGGTGTGAAAACGTTTTGGACGCTTAATACGCGTCATATACTTGGACCACACGCGTTCTGCTTCTGTCACTGGCTCACGTTCGCCACGGCATACTGCTACGAAGAGTTTCTCTTCCTCGGTAACCGGCTCGCGTTTGCCAAGATCCAACTCATTGAAGGCATAACCATGACGCTCAAGCAGTTGTGCCTCTTTGATGGTGAAATCACCATGACGAGAGAATCCACGTGGATAATGTTTATTGTCGAAATATCGATTAGTCGTCGTAAAGCTTTCCGCCATCCTGCACGCTCCTAATTCTTTGACCGAGCTAGTTATGGCGCGGAGTATTAGTTACGCTTGACAGAGTGTAAAACAAAACATTTAAATCATAACGACAAATAATTTTGCGGAGAGCACTGTGGATACGGAATTGTTAAAAACTTTCCTGGAAGTTAGCCGAACGCGTCACTTTGGTCGAGCGGCTGAATCGCTCTATCTGACCCAGTCAGCAGTGAGCTTTCGAATCAGACAACTGGAAAATCAACTGGGTGTGAACCTTTTCACCCGCCACAGAAACAATATCCGTTTAACCGCTGCCGGTGAAAAACTACTGCCTTATGCAGAAACGCTCATGAGCACCTGGCAGGCCGCCCGCAAGGAGGTGGCGCATACCTCACGACATAACGAGTTTTCTATCGGTGCCAGCGCCTCGTTGTGGGAATGTATGCTTAATCAGTGGTTGGGACGCTTGTATCAAAATCAGGATGCCCATACAGGCTTACAGTTCGAAGCGCGAATTGCCCAACGGCAGTCTCTGGTAAAACAGCTGCATGAACGCCAGCTTGATCTTCTTATTACCACTGAAGCGCCCAAAATGGACGAATTTAGTAGTCAGTTGCTGGGGTATTTCACTTTAGCGCTTTATACCAGTGCCCCTTCTAAACTAAAGGGAGATCTTAACTATCTGCGACTGGAGTGGGGGCCAGATTTTCAACAGCATGAGGCAGGTTTGATCGGTGCTGACGAAGTTCCCATTCTGACAACCAGTTCTGCTGAACTGGCACAGCAACAGATTGCGATGCTTAATGGTTGCACCTGGCTACCCGTCAGCTGGGCGCGTAAAAAAGGCGGCCTGCATACCGTTGTCGATAGCACAACACTTTCACGGCCGCTTTATGCCATATGGCTGCAAAATAGCGATAAAAATGCGTTGATTCGCGATCTTTTGAAAATTAACGTGCTGGATGAAGTGTATTAATCTGAATGGCTGGCAAGGATGCCGGTAGAAGGATTTACTTCGGAGAGGATTATTTCAGATAAAAAAAATCCTTAGCTTTCGCTAAGGATGATTTCTGGCAGGGGCGGAGAGACTCGAACTCCCAACACCCGGTTTTGGAGACCGGTGCTCTACCAATTGAACTACGCCCCTAATTAGG